>JAYRVN010000265.1:0-21116 GCA_041918535.1 Chloroflexota bacterium | reverse complement strand
GGATTTAGCCGTGTATCCCTGCTTATCCCAAGTGGGATTTGGGATAAAGCTTGGGATAAAGAGTTGGCTACGGATTAAGACGGACGAAACGGATAAAAAATCCGTTTTGCCCGTCTTAATCCGTAGCCATTCTTCCCACTTCATTTGAGAATATATTAAG
Organism: Chloroflexota bacterium; assembly: GCA_041918535.1. GTDB lineage: Bacteria > Chloroflexota > Anaerolineae > Promineifilales > Promineifilaceae > DAOTXO01. The sequence continues at coordinate 20,956 of JAYRVN010000265.1, read as the reverse complement.
TGCCCTTCTTGGAGCCGATCTTGAGCAGGATGCCGCGGGTGACCAGGTCGGCCAGGTCACGGCGCAAACTTTCGGCCGAAATTCCCTCGCACAAACGCTGATATTCCCCATTCGTGATGCTGCCATTCTCGCGCACATAGGCCAGCGCGCGCGCCTGCCGTTCGTTCATGCTCTGCGTCCAGCGCGGCAAAGCCGTCTCCCGCACGATATTGGTCAAAGTGACGGTGAACGAATAGGGCGTGGCCTTGAACGTGGGGGGGGGATGGCCGTATTGCACCATCTCTTCAATCATACGGTCAATGCCCAGGCCTAACTCTTCGATCAAACCCCAGTAATACAGGCTGCTCACCAGGCGCGGGTTGCGTGAAAAGTGTTCCTGCACCAGGTTATCCAACGTCATATAACCGGGCAAACCGCCGGGGCTGATGACTTCCAGGCGGTCGCTATATTTGCGGATTTCCACCCGTCGCCCTTTGATGCGGTAATCGCGGTGACAAACGGCGTTGATAATGGCCTCGCGCACAGCAAAAGCCGGGTATTCGGTAATCTCCTCGCGCTCCAACCCTGGGATGCGCGCCCCCAGGTGCATCCCTTTCCAGACACTGTTCCAGGTTTGCTCAATGACCCGCACCAGCGGGCCGTTGAACTCCTGGCGCGGACCGTGGCCGGTGGAGCCATCGCCAATGTCGCCCGGTTCGGCCCCGCTAAATTGCACCGAGACGACATTGCTGTGCGGCAGGAAAGCTTGAGGATTTCGGCCGAAAAGTAAAATCCCCCCCACCGTTGGCCGGCCGCTCCGATCGATCGCGCCAATGTCAAAAAGCAGCGCATCCAACGAGTCAACCCGCGCGGCGGCGCGTTCCTGGCGGCGCGCCAGATACTCGGCCAGGACATCCGGGTCAAAATCCTCGCGGCGCGCGCCGGGAACAATCTCCGCCTCGTAATCGCCGGTGCTGTGGCTGCTTGCCAATTGGTGCAATTCGTCGCCGGTAATCGGCCGATTTTCTACCCCATGCCGCACCAACACCCGCCCATCCGCCAGGGCGTGTAATTCCGGGCTGCGCGCCACCCGAATGCCAATCAATCGCGCCTGTCCCCACTCCAGGCGCTGCCATTGCGCCATCACTTGCGGCCGGCAAGCCACCATTGCCTGGCGGAAAGCCCCCTCCGCCTCATCTTCCCAAACGGGGACGGTGAGCTGCCCATCCTCATCCAGTCCCAAAATAATCAGGCCGCCGGCCGCGTTAGCCAATGCCACCAAGCATTCAGCCATCGCCGTCGAATCGGCGATGGGTAAGAAGACGAGGTCTTGGCCCGGCTTTTGCAACATGGGCGCGGCGTCACACAGCCCACTCAGGCTGCGCGCAACTGTTCAAATTGCGCTTCCAATTCGCGCTGAGTCTCTTCCATCGCTTTGCGGGCTTCGCGTAGGGCGTCTTCCCAACGCGCAATGGCATCGGCGCGCAGTTGCTCGCCGGAAGCCGGGGTGAAGAGTAAGACGGCCGTGGCCCCCACAATGGCGCCACATAGCCCGCCCGCCAAAAATCCAAATACTTTGTTCATACGTTTCCCTTTAATCTACGCAATTCCGACGGCGCGTGATGATACGCCCATCTTGTTGACCATTATACCAAAGTTGGCAAGGCTGTAGGGGTGATATAATTCAGTCGAGTGCGGCAAGCGCTGGAGGCGAAACAGATTTATGTCTGAGACCATTGAGATTGAGACGCCGGAGACGAATAGGCGGCTGATCCTGGCTGTACTGGCCTTCGGCGTCTTTGTCGCCGCCGACGATCTGACAGTGGTCTCCACCATGCTGCGCCAGATGATCTTTGATCTGGGGCTATCCATCCCCGCCGACCTGGATCGAGCCGCCTGGATCGTCAACGTCTATCTCATCGCCTACGTCGGCGTGATGCCGTTCATCGGCCGCCTTTCCGACATTATCGGCCGACGCCGTGTTTACCTCAGCGCTTTACTCCTCTTCCTTCTCGGCTCCATCTGGGTCCCGCTGGCCCACACGCTTCCCGCCTTTCTAAGCGGGCGCGTCCTAACCGCCCTCGGCGGCGGCGCGCTGGTGCCGGTGAGCATGGCTATCATCGGCGACCTCTACCCGCGTGAGCGGCGCGCCGGCGCGTTAGGCGTCCTGGGCGCCGTAGATACCGCCGGTTGGGTCTGGGGGCCTCTCTACGGGGCGTTGCTCATCCGCCTCCTCTCCTGGCGTTGGCAATTCTACCTGAACATTCCCCTCAGCTTGATCGGTCTGGCCGCGGCCTGGCTGGCTCTCCGCCGCCTGCCGGAACCACATCGGCCGATCCGATTAGATTGGTGGGGCGCGGGGCTGTTAACCGGCGGCTTGCTGGCGCTCAACATCGCGCTTTTGGGCAGCGGCGACGTGCAAACAGCCGGCGGCTTCGTGGATTACCAGACCGCCGGCCGGCTCAACCTGCCTCTTCTCTACGCTCTGGCTGCCCTGCTCCTGACTCTCTTCCTCCTTTGGCAACGCCACCTGGGCAGCCAGGCGGGCAACCACGAGAAGGCTGTGTTGCCGCTCATTGATCTGCGCCTGTTACGCCGGCGCAATTTCGCCGTGGCCTTACTGCTTAATTTCTTCATCGGCAGCATTTTGATTATTGCGATGGTAAACGTGCCCTTACTCATCAACATTTTGGAGATGGATGTGGCGGCGGCGGCCTTGCGTAGCGGGCAACTGCTCAGCCTGATGACGGGGGCCATGGCCTGCCTGGCTTGGGTGGGCGGTCGGCTAACCGGCAAGTTCCATTATCGGCCGATTACCTTGCTTGGCTTGCTGGCCTGCGCCCTCGGCTTCGGTTTGATGGGCAGCACCTGGCAAGCCGATACCTCAGCCTGGCGCATGGCCTGGCAACTGGCTATCCTGGGCGTCGGCTTCGGGCTGGTTATCGCGCCCATCGGCGCAGCCGCCATCAACGCCGCCCCCGGCGACCAACATGGCATCGCCTCCGGTCTTGTCATCGTCTTGCGTCTCATCGGCATGAGCGTTGGCCTCTCCGCCCTCACGGCCTGGGGTCTGGAGCGTTTCAACTTCCTGCGCGACCGCCTGGTTTTGCCCCCGCTCACAGATGCCGCCTACACCCAATCCCTCATCCAGGGATTGACTCAAACCACCGTCACCATCTTAACCGAGACCTTCCTCATCTCAGCCGGCGTGGCCGGGCTGGCCTGGTTGATCAGCTTCCAACTCCGCCCGGACGCGCCATAACGCCCGTCGCCGCATAATCTGTAACACTTTCATAATTATCTCTTTATCCAATCGTCACACACGGGTGTTATAGTCAGAAGCTATGTCAAATGTCACAACCGGCTGGCTTTTCATTCAGCCTGAACACCCATCTATCGTTCACTAGAGGAGTCGCTTATGCTTATCAAAAAGACCACCGGTCTGGCTATCCCTTCTTCAGAAATCACACCCGAGCATCTTTATCTTTCTCGCCGCAGCTTTATGGCAGGCGCGGCGGCAGCCCTGGCCGGGGCCGCCTTGGTCGCCTGTCGCCCGCCCAACCCCAATGCCCCGCCCACTGCCGACCCCGGAACGCAAACCGGTGCGTCCGATTCCGCCACACCCGCGGCGGCGACGGATGAACTGGGCGATCCTCTTAACAGTTATCAGGACATCACCAATTACAACAACTTCTATGAATTCACCACGGACAAAGAGCGCGTGGCGCCGCTAGCCAAGGATTTTCGCACTTCGCCCTGGCAGGTTGAGGTGGGCGGCCTGGTGCGGAAGCCGGGTGTGTATGCGATAGACGATTTGCGCCAGCGCTTTGATCAGGTAGAGCGCATTTATCGCTTGCGTTGCGTCGAGGCCTGGTCTATGGTCATCCCCTGGGTCGGGTTTCCGTTGCGCCAACTTCTGGCTGAGGTGGAGCCCACCGCCGAAGCCCAATATGTCCGGTTTGAAACGCTGGAAGACCCCGATCAATTCCCCGGTCAACGCAGCCTTTTCAACTCCTTTCCCTGGCCTTATGTGGAAGGGTTGCGCCTGGACGAGGCGATGCACGATCTGACGCTTCTGGCGACCGGCCTGTATGGCAAAGAGCTGCTGCCGCAGAATGGCGCGCCTGTCCGCCTGGTTGTGCCGTGGAAATATGGGTTTAAAAGCATCAAAGCCATCGTCAAGATCGATCTGGTGGCGGAGCAACCGACGTCCCTGTGGATGGCAACAGCGCCGAACGAATACGGCTTCTATGCCAATGTCAACCCCGAAGTGAACCATCCACGTTGGTCGCAAGCGTCTGAGCGTCGCATCGGCGAAACCGGTCGGCGCGCCACGCTAAAGTTCAACGGGTATGCCGAACAGGTGGCTTCGCTCTATGCCGACCTGGATTTGCGCGCCAATTTCTAAATTTTCGGCCGAATCCTCCAGGCAGTACGCATCATGACCAAAACCCTGACCCATGCTGAAAAACGCGCCCGCGACCGGCGCATTGAACTTCTGCTCCGCATCGCCACCCACATTGGCGCGCTATTGCCGCTGGTCTTGCTCTTTTGGGATTGGTGGAATTGGCGGCTGGTGGATCCCATCCGCGAGGCTACCTTGCGCACAGGCAAACCGGCCATCATTTTGCTCATGCTTTCGCTCGCCATCACGCCGCTGGATATTATCTTCGGCCTGAAACGCTTGCTGCCGTTGCGCCGCACCGTCGGCCTGTACGCCTTCTTCTATGTTTGTCTACATTTCATACTGTTCGTTGGCGTGGATTATCGGTTAAACCCCACGCTGATTCGGGATGGGCTGCTGGAAAAACGGTTTGCTCTGGCCGGGCTGGCGGCGTTCATCCTGTTGATCCCATTGGCGGCCACTTCTAACCAGTGGGCTATGCGCAAGCTACGCAAGAATTGGAAGCGGCTGCACCAAATCGTTTATGCCATCGGTGTGCTGGCGGTGGTGCATTACTTTTGGCTGGTGAAGACCGGAGCGTATGCTCAGCCGATTCTGTTTACGGCCATTCTAGCCGTCTTATTGCTGGTGCGGGTGAAACCTATCCGGCAGCGTATTGTGCGCTATCGCCAGTCACTCACACGGCGGCGTTCTGCCGCCAAAATGGCCCGATCGGTTTCGGCCGAATAACGCCCTCCCATCCGCCTGAATTGCCCCCATAGCACAACGGGGTGGTGTCACTCACCACCCCGCTGTGTGCTTGTCCGACCGGTCAGAGATGTTACCTAAGTCGCCGGGAAATGTTTTAGTCCGCGAGTTGCACGTCGTCAATAATCCCCACGACAACAGCGCGCACAGGTGCGACAGCCCGCCGCAGGATTTGCCGCGCTCCATTACCCTCATCGATGACCAAAACCCGGTCGCCGACGCCGGCTTGAGCCACATCCACACAGATATCGTATTCGCCGCTAGGATGGCCGGCGAGGTCAAGTTGATCCACCAGAAGCAACTTACGCCCGGCAAAGGCTTCATGTTTAATCGTAGCGACCACCGTGCCAACGACAAGACCGATATACATAGCGCCTCCCCACTCAAAGGGGCCGTGTCCCTGCGTCCTCTATGGGGGAGTGTACATCGTCCACAATCCCAACCACAGCGCTATCCACAGGCACAAACGTATTAGGCAAAGCTTGGGCTGCCTCGCGACTGCCCACGATGAAAACAAGCTCATCCAGACCGGCCTGAGCGGTGGCGTCGGCCGCAATAATAGGCTCGCCGTCAGGCTGCCCGCCTTTAGTGAGCGGCTGAACCACCAGGAATTTGATCCCTTCCAGCCCCACCACTTTGCGTGTGGCCACTACTGTGCCTAGCACCCGCGCCAATTTCATAATTTAGTAGGCTCCCCAACCGAAATGATCGCCAAACCGTCCGCTAGCCTCGATATTCTCGCGCATTTCAGCCTGCAACTGCGGGATAACCGCCTGGTAGCGGACACATTCCGCCATGCTTGAGCGTGTGCGCACAACGCCCACAGCGATATCCACCGCCGCCATAACATCGGCCACAAAGCCGGTAAAAAGCACCAGTCCCTGTCCGCCCAAACCATCACCCAGACGCAATTGAACCAACGCAACTTCTGCGCCTTTGATGCCGGCGTCGGCGGCCAGAATCGCAGCCGCCACCGTGTGAGTTTCGATGATGCCTAGCGCTTCCCCGCCGCTAGGACGGCGCTCCCCAGCCAGGGCAGCCACGACGCCGGGATGCACATCCGGTAAGAACAACCGGTCGCGTAAGGTGGCCTCGCCGATGAGAAGTCCGGCTTGCACCGCCTCGTCAACAGAGGCAACATCCCCAACCACCAGAACCAGATAATGACCCGGCTGGACGGTGCCGGTCTGGATGCGGGCTACGGGAGCCCGCTTAACCATCGCATCACCGGCTATGATCCCCATAGCGATGCTGCTAAATTCCAGGAGAGCCAGCGCTGGATAGTGCATGACGGCTCAATCGGCCGACGCAAACAACTGGTTAACGCGCTCGATCAATGGGCGCGTGGAGATAGGTTTGACGAAATAATCGCCGGCCCCGCTCGCCAGGGCATCAAGGCGGTCTTTAGCGCCTACCCGCGCCCGGAGCGTCCAAATGGGCCAATGCGCCACATCTAACCGGCGGCGAAGGCGGCGGCAGACTGCGAGGCCCGATAGGCGCGGCATCTTCTGATCAGGGATGCGCCAAGCGGGTTTTTCTGCCCTGACGCGCGTCAGGCCCGCCGTCGGTTCACTGAACAAGCCGGGCGTATGGCCGTCGCGTCGCAAGATCATGCCCAGCATGTCAGCCAGTTCTCCTCATTATCAATCATGCACACACGCGCCAAGACGAGTCTCCTACAACCTGAGCCGCACGGGCGAAACCGGATTATACGATGCGGAAGGAGTCAACCAGGGTGCAGCGCCGCAAACGGCTAAAGCTGCGCGGCCCGGTGATCCCTTCGCCCGTGGGGCTGGCAATGGTGAAAGAGCAAAACCCTTCGCCGCCATAACCCAAACCCGCCAGGCAAGGCCCGTTTTTCACGAAGATACTGCAATCAATCTCACGCGCCATGCGACTGAGGTTGTCCAGATTCTTAGAGTGCATAACAGCCGTGTGACGGAAGCCATGTTCGGCCGAAATTGCCAGGTCAATGGCTTCATCCGCAGTTTCCACGCGCACAACGGGCATGATCGGCATCATCTGTTCAGACCAGACCGCCGGGTGCGTTTTGTCCACTTCAACCACGATCTGCCGGATTTCCGGGCCGGCCGAGATGCCGATTTCTTGTAACAGCACGCCGGCGTTCTTGCCGATGAACGCCTTGTTCATGTCGGCGTGTTGGCCGGGGCCGCGGTCTTTGGTCGTCACGGCTTTCCACAGCCGATTGAATTGCCAGCTATTGATGCGCAGCGCGCCGTGCCGGGTCATGGCATCAATCAATGCGTCGCAGATGGCAGCGACGGCAAAGGTTTCTTTTTCCGTGGTGCAGACGATGTTATTGTCGAATGAGCCGCCGATGACGATGTCGCGTCCTGCCTGCTGAATATCGGCCGATTCGTCTACCACAACCGGCGGATTGCCCGGCCCGGCGCAAACAGCCCGCTTGCCGCTCTGCATCGCCGCCCGCACGACCAACGCGCCGCCTGTCACCACCAGCAAACGAATACCCTTATGGGTCATCAAACCTTGCGCCGTTTCCAACGTGGGGTTGGCGACACACGTCAGTAAGTTCGCCGGCCCCCCGGCCTTGCGAATCGCCTGGTTCAACACCTGAACCGTATGGTTGGAAGCGCCCTTGCTACTGGGGTGCGCATTAAAAACCACGGCATTACCGGCCGCCACCATCGCAATCGCATTGCAAATGACCGTGCTGGTGGGGTTCGTACTCGGCGTCAGAGAGCCGATCACCCCATAGGGGGCATATTCCACCACCGTCAGCCCGCGATCGCCGCTCCAGGCGGTCGTTTCCAACGCCTCAACCCCCTGACTCTTGTCGGCATTCAGGTTATTTTTGAGCACCTTGTCAGCCACGCGCCCCATACCCGTTTCTTGGTGGGCCATTTCTGCCAGGACTGTCGCATACTCGCGACCGGCCTGGCGCATGTGGGCGACCATATGCTTGCGGATTTCAAGAGGCATCGTCTGCAATTGACGGAAGGCGGTTGTGGCGGCTGTAACCGCTTCATCCAGCGTGTCAAAGGCGCCATCCCGGCCCGGGCCAGACGCAGCCGGGGTCAACTCTCGATTTGAACGCGAGCCGGAGGCTGTTGTCACAGCCTTGACCGGCGCGCCGGTTTGGCCGACTTCACGCATTACACGCGTAATAATGGCTTCAATCTGACTTTCTTCCATGGCATAGTCTATCGTCGGGTGTATTGCACAGTCTCAACACACCCTTGTCTGCACCCTCAGAGATAAGGCAACAGGTCGCATAGACGACCGAGCCGGTCTGTATGGCAGCTTCCGATGGCGCGAGTCTGGCGTTATTCCTGGCGCTGCAACACTTGCGCGTGCAGCCGGCCGATTAGACTGGGGGCGGATTGGGCAATCCGTTACTGTCTGCGACAATCTCTGAAAGCCAGGTAAGCCTGACTTCGATAGTTGTCCAGGCGGAGGTTGCGCCAGTTCAGATGCCTGACATCCAATCTGGCGCAATCTATCATCTCTTCTAGTCTATCCGGTTGTTAATTCGCCAAGAATAGCCAGACCAATCCGGAGCCGGCAAAAACCACCCGGCTACGCAATCGGACGCGGCCCTTACGACTTATGATATTTCTCTACGCCGTCCAACTCAAGCACGTCAACAATGGCCATGATAACGGCGTCACACGGCCGTTTATCGGTAGCGCGAGTTTGGCGGGCTGAACTGCCGGTGGCAATCATCACGACTTCGCCCAGGCCCGCGCCGACGGCATCCGCGGCCACGACATAGCCGGATGTATCCTCGCCTTCTATGGTCAACCGCCGCACAACCAGAAGCTTAAGGCCATCGAGGGACGGCTCTTTCTGGGAAGCCACTACAGTGCCAATCACTTTGCCGAGAAACACAGTGCACCTGGCTGTGAGTGAGAAGCCGTTGTCGAAACAGACCGGCTAATCTTCAACTGTCTGCCGTCCCAACGGCAATACCGCATCCACATTCGCATGCGGGCGCGGAATGACATGAACGCTGACGATTTCGCCGACTTTCTCGGCGCCACGCTGACCGGCTTCGACGGCAGCCTTAACAGCCGCGACATCGCCACGCACGATGGCGGTGACGTAGCCGCCGCCCGTCTTCTCGTAGCCGACGAGTTCTACGCGGGCCGCTTTCACCATCGCGTCGGAGGCTTCGACCATTGCGGCGAAACTACGACATTCAATCATACCCAATGCTTCTGCCATAGGTGCTTCTCCTTTCTCTGGATGCAGCCGATCCTTTATCGGAATTGGATCGGGCAGGTTTGAGCGAACTGTTTCCTACCACTCGCGGATTGTCGGATGTGACCGGCGTAAGGGGGGAAATTCGGCCGAAAATATCCCCCTCTATCACTCGTTCTTCCCTTCCGACTCAACCCGACCATTCACGCTTTCGATCGCTTGAATGGCAGCCTGGTAACCGGCCATAATATCACGTTCTTCACCGCCGAGATAAATTCGGCCGAAACTACCAAAGGCCATTACCTCAAGGATATTCAATTCGGCGGCCTTTTCGGCCTCATTCGCCGCCAAAGCCGCATAGGCTGCCGGTTGCACCTCCATCACATAGAGCGTTTGGCCTGCCAACAACATGTGACCATGCCGCATCCGGTTAATCAACTGCACCTGATGCGCATCTACATTGCGGATGATTTGGCTCGAAACCACACGCGGCTTCAAGCGCTCCTCTTCCGTCAGACCCAACGCTGCCAGGATGGCTGCTCCTGCTGCCCGCACGTCCGCTTGACTGCTGGAATGGATTTCCAACAACCCATATAAGCGTTCCACAATTTGCATACCCGGACGAACCGCCACCGCTTTTACCGCAATGTCGGTGATACGGTTAATCTCAATACCCGGCGAAATCTCGATCCACAAGGATGCATCCCCAGGCAAGGGCAAAAAACCTCGCGCCACAGTCCCCAAAAACGCGGCGTGCTGAGGCTGCAGGCTGTCTAAAAACACATAGCTACGCAGTTGGATTGCCAATCGCACACTCCTTCCAAATAAGACTGCGCGGCTTCTACCGCTGCCGCTGATACTGAAGCCGACAAATTATGCCGCTATTCCAGGCCAATGCCAAACAAACCACCCGCATCGGCCGAAATTCAGTGGGATAACACGGGATATTGTCCCTGCCTGTGAAAACCGGCCTGGGTGTTCATCAGATCATACAGGGTTCCCAGGAATTCATCGTCGTAAAACAAACGCCCGCAAACATCACAACTATAGGCAGGCACTTTTGACGCCACCAGAACTTGCCGGCCAAACCGTGTGATGTAACAAGCCATCAACGGATGAACCTGACCGATATGACACACCTCACACTGCGCGCTCCTGCTCATCGTTGGGATTCCTGGATAATCCGCACCCCGGCGCTGGCGCCAATCCGCGTCGCCCCGGCGGCCACCATCGCCTGCACATCCTGATAATTGCGAACGCCACCGGAGGCCTTCACGCCCATCTCCACCCCCACAACCCGGCGCATCAACGCCACATCGGCAGCCGTCGCCCCGCCAGGGCCGAAGCCGGTGGAAGTTTTGACAAAGTTGGCGCCGGCAGTCCTGGCTAGTTGACAAGCGGCAACCTTTTCCTCATCGCTCAACAACGCGGTCTCGATGATGACTTTTACCAGGGCGTTGCCGGCATGACCGGTGCGCACCACGGCGGCGATATCCTCATAAACAGCCTGGTAATCCTGCGATTTCAATGCGCCGATATTGATGACCATGTCAATTTCTGTTGCGCCGTCCCGGATAGCTTGCTGCGCTTCATAGGCCTTGACTGTGGTGGGATTCGCTCCCAGAGGGAAGCCAACAACGGTGCAGACGCTGACGCCGCTGCCCTTGAGAAGTTGCGCCGCCAGCTTGACATGCACAGGGTTCACACACACGGCGGCAAAGTGAAGTTTGCGCGCTTCATAACAGAGTTGTGCGATCTGATCGTGGCTGGCGTCAGGTTTGAGCAAGGTGTGATCGATCATGCGCGCCACATCATCGCTGCTAGGCTGAACTCCCAACGATGCGGTCAGGCGCGAAGCGCCGGCCTGAACAACCCGACTCACCTGCTCTTGGCAATGTTGCACACACGAGCCGTCGGAGCAATTACACCCCGACGCCTGGGTTGGGGCGGCGCTGTTCAAGCGAAGGAGAACCTGATGCGTAATCTCCTCGACAAGTTTTTCGACGGTGGCCTGATCGAAGCGTGCCATATTCTTCAACGCATCCCACAAAAGATGTGTGTAGTCTACCACAGCCGGACGCAACACACACGCGATTGACCGATTGGGCGGCAGGTCGAGCCCTCTCCCAATGCGCCTTCTCTCAGCTACCGGTTCCCTGGACAATCGGCTTGGGGGCGCTAGCCGGCCAGATGGGTACTGCGTAGGCCCGGACATAATAGGCGCGTCCACCGGCGTCTATGTGGTCAAAAATCACATGCTGGCCGTAGGTCACTAAACGCGCGACCGGACGGCCCAATATCAAAGGCTCGGAGGGGATATTACCCCAGAGTATCTCAATGGCGACTGTCCATTCGGGAGCCAGGTTTGGGGATATGCCGGAGCGGACAGCTACCGCTCGCGCATAGGAATCCAGCGTCTGAGCTGCATAGTTTCTGGGAAGGCTGCGGGTCGCATACTCCCAGCCCCCGTTATAGGCGGCCAGGGCAGCGATGATGTCGCCGCCGGATTGCTGGAGGATGTCGGTCAGGATAGCAGTTCCCCAGTTGATATTCGTGGCCGGGTTGGTCAATTGCTCGGCAGTCGGCCGAAATTCAAAACCAGGCCCCGCCGGCATAATACCCATCAACCCCACAGCTCCCATGAAACTGACAGCCTGAGGGACACCCCCGGATTCTACCAGGACGACGGCCGCGATCAGATCAGGATCAAGGCCATACCGACCCGCCGCCAGGCTGATCTCAGCGCTCCATTGCTGGATGTTGCGTCCCCAATAAGCGGAAAGTGGGGCGACGTTGCCGGACGGTTCGGCAGCCAGGGCCTGCCCGCCCAGGCCTAGAATCAACGCACCGGCAATAACACCGCTGACAGCGGCTCTTAGCTTTCGCATGGAAACCCCCTTCCATCAGGATGTGCGCACGCCAACCAACCGCGCCCGAAACAGCCGCCCAGAATAGAAGCCGGCGCGATGGCTCCAGAAGGCGGCGTCAGAGGGGCCGCAACGCGGCGAGAGAGAATTCCGGTAACTGCCCGGCAGGGATGCGCCACCAGCGCACACGCGCCCGACGCAACGGGACGGTGATATGCGCCGGAGGTATAGTTTGCACAGGCGCCAGGCAAGCGGCGTCGGCTAACAGGATGGCTTCCAGCCCACGGGCAGCCGTCAACGGGTCTTCGCGCCGGCGACAAACGTAGCAGGGCAGGGGAAAACCGATTTCTAGTTCCCGCAAGAAGCGCTGTCTGGGCCGATCGTCCAGGGTTCGGCCGAAAATTTCGGCCCGCGGGAACAAGTCGCCGTTTGCGTCTATCCAACGATAGGCGGACAGGCCGGTGAGTTCGCGCCCCCAATCATCCAGGACGACTTCGGGAAAGAAGGGCGCTTCCGTGCCGCGTTCAACAAACGCATAGCGCAAAAAAAGGGGGAGGGATTCGGCCGAATCCTCGCCAGTCACCGCATCCTTCTCGCGCCACCACAGCGCTGTCCGCTCCCCCTCACAGCGCAACTCCCCGTACACCTTCTGCTGGATGACCGCCATAAAACAGACTCAGCCTTACATCGGCGTCTCATGGGGATCATCAGCGATCCCCATGAGACGCATTCCGTATCAGCCGTCAGGCTCAGCGCTTCGGCGCTGCCGCCAGCACCTCTAAAGCAACCCCTTCCTCAAACTGCTTGAAGTTGTCGTGGAACATCCCCACCAAGCGCAATGCCTGAGCGTCATAGGCTGCGCCATCCGCCCAGGTATTCCGCGCATTCAACACTTCATCGGGCACGCCCTCCACATGGACGGGCACAGCCAAGCCGAAGAACGGCTCCGTCTGCGTCTCCACATTGTCCAGTTCGCCGCTCAAGGCCGCTGCCACCATGCGGCGTGTGTGAGCCAGCTTCATACGCGCGCCGACGCCATACGGCCCGCCTGTCCAGCCGGTGTTCACCAGCCACACCTGCGAGCCGTGTTTCTCCAGACGCTCCCCCAACAGCCTGGCATATTCCCCAGGATGCCGCGGCATAAACGGCGCGCCAAAACAAACACTGAAATTCGGCATCGGTTCGTTCACTCCCCGCTCTGTGCCCGCCACTTTGGCCGTATAGCCACTGAGAAAATGATACATCGCCTGCGCCGGCGTCAATTTGCTGATGGGCGGCAACACGCCAAACGCATCCGCCGTCAGGAATAACACGTTCTTAGGATGACCACCCAGGCCGCGCGGATCGGCGTTCGGGATGTGCCGGATGGGATAACTGGCGCGGGTATTCTCCGTCAGCGAGTCATCATTCAGGTCCACATGGCGCGTGTCCGCGTTATACGACACATTCTCCAGAATCGTGCCGAAGCGGCGCGTCGTCTGGTAAATCTCCGGCTCGCCCTTTGGATCCAGACGAATGACCTTGGCATAACACCCGCCCTCGAAGTTAAATACGCCATCGTCGCTCCAACCATGCTCATCGTCGCCAATCAGAATGCGATCCGGCGAACTACTCAGCGTCGTCTTGCCGGTGCCGCTAAGACCAAAGAACAGCGCCACATCATCCAGGTCCTTGCCGTAATTGGCGCTACAGTGCATTGGAAAAACATTGCGGGTCGGCAGGTAATAGTTCAGAGCCGTGAAGACACTCTTCTTAATCTCCCCGGCGTATTCTGTGCCGCCAATCAACACCAAGTGCTTGGAGAAATCCACCAGAATGAAGGTCTGGCTGCGCGTTCCATCCCCTTCCGGCCAGGCGTGAAAACGCGGCATGTCAATGATAGTGAACTCAGGCACAAAGGTAGACAGCTTTTTACCATCTTCTTCGATCAGGAACATGTTCCGGGCAAATAAGTTGTGCCAGGCATATTCGGTGATGATGCGGACCCGCATCTTGTAGCGCTCATCAGCGCCGGCATAGCCATCGAAAACGAAGATGTCCCGATTCTGGATGTAAGCCAATAGCTTACGCAACAAATTATCGAAGTTCGTCTGCTCAAAGGGGCGGTTGATCTTGCCCCACCAGATGGTATTGTCGGTGGAAGGCTCTTTGACGATAAATTTGTCGTTGGGCGAGCGGCCAGTATGGTCGCCTGTGCGCACCACCATCGGGCCAAGATGGGCAATCGCGCCTTCGCGTCGGCGGACGATCTGTTCGTACAGCATCGGCGTGCCCAGGTTCCAGTACACCGTACCGGCGTTGACGATGCCATGATTCTCAACGCCAAAGCTACTCATAAAGGGGCCGAAATTCTGCATGTGCATGGGGTATCTCCTGTGTTGATGACCGCCAACAGTCACTAGACGGTTGCCTGACAACCCAAGTGGCTGTCGGTCGGTGATTCGTCATGTATCTCCCAAAAGGGGGAAAAAGATGCGATTGTGATGGTTTTCACGATACTAAGTGTACAGGGTCGTTCACTTTCAGACAACCGCTGCAACCCGCCTCAACCCATGACAAAGCTCAAGGTGATCAACCATTGCGCCACGTAATAAGAGCTTAAAATGGCGAGGTCGCGGGCAGGCACAGGGCGGAGGAACTTGTCCACGGCGATGAGTGAATCAGATAGCATGAAAGTCAGGGCGCCGGCTATCAGCCACCCATGGGTTGGAGCGTGACCAACTGCGCTGACAACCATGCCGGTGATGACGGCAATATAGAGTAAAACAGGTCTGCGCAGACGCCCCAGACGCGGGCTCAACTGCCAGACGAGCAGCGCCACCGCCGACAACACCGGCGCGAGCAACCATAGGGGCGCGCCGAAGAGTTGGAAGGTTCGCGTGAAGGCAACCATATAGAAAAGGTGGGCGATCCAAAACAACCCCAGGCCAAGCAAGAAGAAGCGCTCAGAACGACCGCGGTAGAAATCCAGGGCGATATCACCACCGGCAGAGAAAAGCAGGGCGATCCCCAACCAAGGGTGTTCCGGGCCTTTAACCAGGCTGAAAGCAGCCGCAGCCAGACATAGAATGGGGGCAGATTTCACCAGGAAACTGCCCGGATAGGGGCGATAGCGCAGAGAACCGAGGCTAACGACGGCCAGGAAGGCCGCTATGAGGAGAAGCGGGTTAGCCGGCATCGGCTACACCTCAAGGCAAAGATGATGGTATTATACGTTAAATCATTCGCGCGGCTAATCTTTTCGGCGTCGGCGCAAAAAATGCCGCGCGACCAGACAATACTAAAGGGGGTACCTATGCAACGCAATCTGAGACAGGTGCTGGTGGTTGTAGCCTGGTTGGTGACACTCGGCATTAACATGCTGGCGGTGTTGTTGCCTCTCAATGGCCTGGAAACGGGTGAAATCTCCGATCTATATCCGACATTGGTGACGCCGGCGGGCTATGTTTTTAGCATCTGGGGCGTCATCTACTTATGGGTATTGGGATATGCCGTGTATCAGGCGTTGCCCCGCCAACGGCAGCAGCCTGTCTTACGCCAGGTAGCGCCGTGGTTTGTGTTGAGTTGCGCCGCCAACAGTTTATGGATCTTCGCCTGGCATTACCGACAACTACCCTGGTCGCTGGTGTTGATGACGATATTGTTACTGGCCTTGATTCGGATATACCTATTGTTAGATATCGGCCGAATCGCCGTCCCTTCTGCCGAAATGTGGTGGGTGCATAGACCCTTCAGCCTCTACCTGGGCTGGATCACCGTAGCCACGATTGCCAATGTGGCCGCGATTTTAGTTGACGGACAGTGGGGGGGCTGGGGGCTGGCGCCCGACCTATGGGCCGCTTTGATCCTCCTCACGGCGGGGGCTATCGGCGTGATGGTCAGCCTGCGTCGCGCCGATGTGGTGTACGTGCTGGTGCTGGTGTGGGCGCTCGTCGGCATTATCATCCAACATCAAGCGTATGCGCCGGTTGTGGGGGCGGCAGTCCTGGCCATTGTGCTGCTGCTGCTGTCGCTGGGCGTAAGTCTGCCCCGGCAGCGCGCCAATCTGCGCCTTGATCAGGCCTGAAACCGGCCGGGCGCGCGGCGAGTGGAACCGCCCCGACGCAACTCTATCACGACCGTCGCGACAGCCCCTTCGCTCTGAACCGTGTAGGGCAGACCACAGGCGCGGAACATGCGCCAGACCGGCTCGTTATTGGCATGGACATAGCCGACCAGGCGTTTGAGGCCGGCTTTGCGCCCTTCACGCACAAGGATGCGCAGGAAGTGCGCGCCCAATCCCTGACCCTGATAGTCGTCGCGGACGGTCATGGCAATTTCGGCCGATTCCTCATCCAGTTTGGCCCAACGCGCGCCGCCAATCGGCGTTTCCGGCGCGCCGGGCAGCCGGACGAAAGCCAGCCAGCCCCGGCCGTTTTCTGTGGCGCTGTGCACGATTTGTTCGGATTCATGCAGCACCATTTCGGCCGAAACGTGTTCCAACGCTTGATGGAAACGACTATAAAGCGTGTCCGCGCTTAAGTGTTGGAAAATATCCACCAAGTAGCTCACATCGGCGCCGGTGATTGGCCTGACTTCGACAGCCGCCCCCTGGCGCAGGCTGAAACGATAGGTATGTAGACGGGATTTCACAGAAGTTAACATTAAACCACCATATGACACAGTGCGTCATAGTCAAGCATAGCACAGAAGTCCCAGACACACAAGCGGCGGATCGGCCCAGGCGGCCACAGGGGCGCTTGTCTTGCGCCGGAGGCTGGTTATAATTCAAAGAAGCGCGCCCAACAGCCAGGCTTTTACCGGTTGTGGACGCCCAATCGAATTTATAACCTTCGGGGCAGGGTGTAATTCCCGACCGGCGGTAAGGTCAGGCCGACCAAGCCCGCGAACTCAAAGCTAACCAGCCGCGAGCCGATCTGGTGCAAAGCCAGAGCCGACAGTAAGAGTCTGGATGGGAGAAGGTTTTGCTCTACAGCGGGCCTATCGTCTACCCTTGTCTATCTGTTTAGGGCAGCGTGTGCGGGCCGCGTCGGTTTTGCCTGCCCCGTCGGTCTGGTTCAATCATGCTAAGAATTTTGCAATCGCGCGCCGTCGCCGCGGTAGCGTCGCTGATCATTTTGCTCAGTGGTTGGTACGGCCTAGTCAAGCTAGGGAATTACCCGGCGTTCATTCTGCCCGGCCCGGAGGCTGTGTGGCGGCAATGGCTACTGGTACTGGCGGACGGCCGTTTGCTCAAACATACCCTGGTAACCCTGAGCGAAGTGCTGCCGGGCCTGGTCATCGGCCTCACAGTGGCCGCGCCGCTAGGGTATCTGTTGGCGAAGCACCCCTTAGCCGCTCGCCTGTTGGCCCCTTACCTGGTGGCCTCGCAGGCGATTCCCATCATCGCCATCGCGCCGTTGCTAACGCTGTGGGTGCCATCTACCTATTGGAGCCGGGTGCTGATTGCCGTTTTGGTCGTGTTCTTCCCCATCCTGGTCAATATGGTAGCCGGTTTACGGACGGTTTCGGCCGAATTGTATGACCTGATGCACTCCCTTCACGCCACCCGCCGACAAATCTTCCGCCATCTCGAATTGCCGGCGGCCCTGCCCACCCTGCTGGCCGGGTTGCGCGTCGGCGCGACGCTCTCCGTCATCGGCACATTGGTGGGCGAATTTGTCCAACCACGCAGCGAAGGGCTAGGTTTTCTTCTAGTAACCGCCCGCTATCAGTTCAAGACCGATCTCGTTTTTGTGGTCTTGCTGACACTGGCCTTTCTGGCCCTAAGCCTGTATGGCGCCGTCCTGCTGCTGGAAAAACGGCTCTTGCACTGGCAGGCGCAAACCTGAAAACTTGGCGCCCGCTAATTACACGGAGGTTTGTCTTGAAACATCTCATCACCCTATGTCTACTGCTGCTGCTGGCTCTGGCTCCGAGCGCCTGCCGGCCGGCGACAGATACCAGCCCTGAGGGAAATTCGGCCGAATCGCTGCGGCCGATCCGGCTGCCGATGGGCTACATCCCCGACCCCCAATACGCCCCTTTCTATGTGGCCGCCGACAAAGGTTATTTTGCCGAGGCCGGCTTTGACGTGACCTTCGATTACAGTTTCGAGACGGACGGCATCGCCCTGGTAGGCGTGGGCGAGTTGCCGTTCGCCATTGTCTCCGGCGAGCAGGTCATTCTGGCCCGCGCCGCCGACGCGCCGGTTGTCTATGTGATGGCCTGGTTCCAGCGCTATCCCATTGCCGTAGTTGCTAAAGCCGACAGCGGCATCACCGCCCCCCAGGACCTGCGCGGGCGGCATGTGGGGCTGCCCGGCTTTTTTGGGGCCAGCTACGTCGGTTACGTGGGCCTGCTCTCCGCCAACGGCCTGGCGGCCACAGAGGTGAACGCCGACGACATCGGCTTCACTCAATATGAAGCGGTGCGTACCGATCAGGTGGAAGCCGCCGTTGTGTATATCAACAACGAACCGGTGCGCCTGACCCAAGCCGGCGAGACCATCAATGTCATCTCGGTGGCCGACTATATCAACCTGGTTGCCAACGGCGTGATCACCAACGAAACCATGCTCGCCAATGAACCGGAGGTGGTGCAGGCTTTTGTGGGGGCCATCTTGCGCGGGTTAGCCGATACGCTGGCAGACCCGGCCGGGGCCTTTACCACAAGCCGGAAATTCGTGGAAGGCTTGGAGGACGACCGCCGCGCGGTGCTGGAGGCCTCGTTGCCGTTGTGGCAAACTGCGCGCCTGGGATATTCCGACCCGGCCGCCTGGGAGAACACCCAGGCTTTGTTACTGACGATGGGCTTATTGGATAAACCGTTGGCGGATTTGTCGGCCGCTTACAGCAATGCCTTTGTCACGGTCGCGCCCTAAGGATTCGGCCGAAATCCCTTTCCGCCGGCCTGTCCGCGACCGCTTTCCAGACCGCGCTGCCCTGCCTGAGCGTTTTCCTCCATGGCCGAAACATTCCTCGAAGTAGACCAGGTCAGCCACACCTACACCGACGGCCTGCCCGCCATCGAGAATGTCTCGCTCGCTATTCCAACCGGCGCTTTCGTGGCTCTGGTCGGACTGTCCGGTGTCGGTAAAACCACTTTGCTGCGCATTATGGCCGGCCTGCTGCCGCCGCAAACCGGCTCGGTGCGCTATCATGGCGGACAACGCAGCTCCATCGGCATCGTCTTTCAGCGCCACAACCTGATGCCCTGGCGTACCGCCTATGACAATGTGCGTCTGCCACTGGAACTACAAGGCGTGCGCCGACCGGAAGCCGACCGGCGCGTGCAAGAACTTTTCCAGATCGTCGGTCTCAACGGCTTCGAGCGGAGTTACCCCGCCCAACTCTCCGGCGGCATGGCGCAGCGTGTGGCGCTGGCGCGCGCGCTGGTGCACCGCCCGGCGCTATTGTTGCTAGATGAACCGTTCGGCGCACTTGACGCCCTCACCCGCGAACGTATGAGCGCAGAGCTTTTACGTATCTGGCAGGCCCTGCCCGTCACCGTCTTCATGGTCACCCATAGCATCCACGAAGCCGTCCTCCTGGCTGACGAGGTGTTGGTCATGGGCGGTCGGCCCGGCGCTATTGTCCAACGTTTCCCGATTGATCTCCCTCACCCGCGTCAGCTCGATCTGGATGCGCGGCCCGAATTCCACGCCTATGTCACGGCCATTCGCGCCGCCATTGCCGCCCACGAAGTGAATGGAAACGCGCAGACAAGCTGGTGACCCCCCACACCTGCCCCTCGTATCTTATGGGTAAGCCCCTGCTATACCGGGTTGGGAAGCGGTCGGATTCTGTGCTACACTGTGACCGATGAGCGATTTGTTTGGCCAGGCGCGGCTATGACGGTGGAATTCGAGAAGTTGTCGGCGGAGATTCAGAACATGGGCGAAGCGGTGCTGCGTCGTCAGCAACAGGCCACGCAGCTTTTGCTGGCCTTGCGGGCGCGGCTACATGAGCACGCCACGCATTGGGCCTGGGCGGATGAATGCCTGAAGCGGGTCGCGCCCCTGGTGGACGAGAAGTTTTATCGGTCGGCCCGACCATTACGACAAGACGAAGCGCTCGATCAGGGGATCGATCCGCCGCTGCCGCCGGCGCGAGCGACGCTGCTGGCGGTGGATGGCTCACAACGCTTGCCCACCCGCCACGATCCCTTTCTGTACTATTTATTGAATATCGGGGTAATTATCTACCGGCATGGCGAGACGGGCGCGCCGGAAACGACGACGGCGCCGAAGCTGGTGTATCCCAGCGAAGATATGGGGCAGGATGTTTCGGCTGAATTCACCCCCTCCAACGTTAGCATTCAACGCGACCTGGCCGAAATCAACCAACTGGCTCACACCGCCTGGAAATACCGATCCGACACGCCTGTTCTGGCCGTTCTCGATCAGCGGCTGCAATACTGGCCTATCGGCAGCGGCGATCAGGCTGCCAGCGGTCGGATCGTGGCGGAATGGATCGCCGCGATGGACGCCATTCAGCATAGCGGCAGTTGGCTGGTCGGTTACATTGAGCGGCCGGAGACGAGCGCACTCATCAATCTGCTTTACGCTTTGGATTGGGGGCAACCCGATTTTGACCCGGCGCGCCTCAACCAGCGTCCCCCCGTCACCGATGCCGATGTCTATCGCCCCTTGTTGCAGCCGGGTCAGCGCACCCCTGTGTTTGAGGTGATCAATCCATCGGGAAACTACCAGAAATTCGTCGAGGCCGGGCAAAGTATTGGCTTTTTCTATTTTCGTCCACCGCAAGCGGATGACCTGGCGCGGGTGGACGTGCCG
>JAYRVN010000264.1:0-6041 GCA_041918535.1 Chloroflexota bacterium | reverse complement strand
AGGGCCACGCCTTTGAGGAGCACGACGGGAATTTCGGCCGAATCCAACCCCTTGAGCATCTGTATCAACGACACCTGATACATCGCCTGTTCTCCCAGGGCTATCTGATAATCCCGCTTGAAAGCCGCAGCCAGACCCGGCGCGCCAGACTGATAGGCCGCATAAATCAACGGCCCTAGCCCCTCCTGCACCAGTGCGTTGGCCAGTTTCGACCAATCCGGCGCGAGAGGCAAGCTTTCCAGGGCCGCCAGGGGCGCAGCGGACGGCTTCAGGCTGCCGCGCCAGAAAGCCAACGCCGTGGCGCGGTCCGGCCAAAGGCCAAACATCGGCGCAGATAAGGGGGGCAACAAACGATAGTCAGACATGGGTGGAGTCGGCTGTGATGGGTTGGCCCAGAGCCACGGCTGCCAAAACGTCTTCTAAAACCGCCACCTGGGTTTCCAGGCGAAAATGTTCGCGCGCGCGCGCTTGCCCGGCTTGGCCCAGGCGCCAGCGCTCGTCAGGGTTGGTCAATAGGCGCGTCAGCGCCGCCGCCAGAGCGGGGGCGTCGCCGGGAGGGATGAGTAGGCCTGTCTCGCCCTCAACGACCAATTCGGGCACACCGCCGACATGGGTTGCCACAACCGGGCAGCCGGCGGCCATGGCTTCCAGAATCGCGCCGGGCAGTCCTTCCCAGTCGGAGGTTAGCGCGTTCAGTTGCGTGTCGGCCAGGATCGCGGGCACATCTGAACGACTGCCCAAGAAATGCACCCGTCCGCTCAAGCCAAGATGGCGCATCTGCGCTTCCAGATCGGCGCGGCAAGGGCCATCGCCGACCAGGAGCAAATGGGCGGGTAAGGTTTCGGGCAAGTGGGCGAAGGCTGTGAGCAACAGCGACTGATTTTTGACTCGCCGCAGGTTAGCCAGGCAGGTGATGATCAACGCTGTGTCGGGCAAGCCCAATTCAGCGCGGAGGCGGCCGCGAGGGGCGTGCGTGAAGGGGGCGAGATCAAGGCCGCTGTAGAGGGTGAGGGTTTTTTCGGCCGAAATTCCCACCTCCCGCCGCAACCAACGCTCCACCGCCCGACAGTTGGCTATATACAACGTGACCCAACGGCTGGTCCAACGATCCAACCAATTATGCCAGGGCCGCCGCCAACCATCCACACTGCGCTGCCCGGTTACCAGCCGCGCGCCCGTCTCAAAACGACTCGCCAGACGTCCCACCACATTGGCGCGCAGGCCGAACAAATAGATCACGGCATAAGGCTGCGCCCGCATCACCTGGCGGACGGCTCGCCATACCTGCGGCCAGGGGCGTTGGTGGGCGCAGAGGTGAGGCGGCGCGTAACCGGCGGCCTGATACATGGCGCTGACCGCGCCGGGCTCATCTAAGAAGCAGACATCTACCTGGAAACGTTGGCGATTCAAGGCTTGCCAGACGCGGAAATTCATCAATTCTGTGCCGCCTAATTGACCGCTCGATTGGAAGAGAAGCAGTCGCCAGGGGGGGTCAGGGGACATCAACTGTTTCCCGGGGCGGCGCTGTGGCAATCTGAGGCTGGGTTGGCTCCGGCAGGGACAAATCAGGATAGCCTCGCGCCCCCAGTAAGCGCCGATACAAGCGATCAACATCCGACACCATCTTGTCAACGCCGAAATCCAGCAGCGCGCGTTGCCGCCCCGCCGCGCCTAGTCGCGCCGCCAACTCCGGTCGTTCCAGCAGATAGGCCGTCTTGGCCGCCAGATCGTCGGCGTCGCCTATCCGAGCGTGGAGACCGGTTACGCCATCCTGGATGAGTTCCGGCACGCCGTTGACGGGGAAGGCGACAACCGGCAACCCGGCGGCGGCCGCTTCGGTGATGGCGCGGCCTAAGCCTCCCCATAAGTTGGAGGAGACGAATATATCGCAAGCGGCGAGGATGGCGGGTACGTCGAGCCGATACCCCAGGCGGTGTAAACGCGGCTCGTCCCCGGCCAAGGCAGCCACTTGTTCACGCAATTCGCCGTCGCCGGCCATCACGGCGTGCAGGTCAGGGAAACGGGCCAGGAGTATCTGGGCGGCTTGCACGAAAAGCTGGGGCGATGTGGCGGCGGTGAAGCGGCCGACGAAACCGATCACGCGCGAGTCGGGGGGCAGACTCAGCGCGCGGCGGGCGGCGGCTTTGTCGGGTAGGGGATGAAAACGTTCGAGTTCCAGACCGCTATAGATGACAGACATTTTTTCGGCCGAATCAATCCCCCGCGCCAACCCTTCCTGCCGATTCAACTCTGCCACCATGATCAGATGATCAGATAGCCGCGCCCCCGCCCGTTCCAGCCAAAGATACAGCGCTTGTTTACGCGCTGAAAACGTCCGATCGTTAAAGGCGAAACCGTGCACCGTGTGGATCACCACGGGTGTCCGCGCCAGACGCGCCGCAATCCGCCCCAAAAACCCCGCCTTGGAGCTGTGTGTATGGACAATATCATATTTCTGCCGGCGCAAAAGGCGGTAAATATGCAAGATAGTCAGCCCATCGTGTCGCGGCGACATCTCCCGCCGCATGGCCGGCAGCAGGTGCAACTGGTCGGCTACCGCGGCCGCCCAACCCTGCCACTCGCCGCCAGGAGAGCTGGCTATATCCACCCGGTACAGGCGACGGTCTAGCCCCCGCACAGTGAGCAGGGTGTTTTCCTGCGCGCCCCCAAACGGCAGCTTGGTGATTACGTGCAAAACGGCGATCCGGCTTGACATCAGACGACGCTTAGGGCTTCCCGAAAAAGACGCTGGGGCCGCTTCCTGCGCGCCATTATAGCCTGGAACCCGTCTCCTAGCTTACGCGCGGCCGTTTTAGCGACCGTACATACCCAGCATCACTTGCACAGTCTTGAACAAAATCAGCGTGTCCAGATAAAAACCGCGATTGCGCGTGTAATAAAGGTCATATTGCAGCTTGATGAGCGCGTCTTCGCGCGAAGCGCCATAGCGGTATTTAACCTGCGCCCAGCCGGTGATACCCGGTTTAACGGCATGGCGCACCCGGTAGAAAGGGATTTCCTGTGACAATTCAGTCACGAATTCCGGGCGTTCCGGGCGCGGCCCGATCAGGCTCATCTCACCCTTGAGCACATTCCAGAATTGCGGTAACTCATCCAAACGCGTGCGGCGCAGCAATCTTCCCAAAGGCGTCACGCGAGGATCATCCGCCGCCGCCCACACCGCCCCGGTGTGCTTCTCAGCATCCATGACCATTGTGCGGAATTTAACAATCTGAAAGAGTTGTCCGCCTTCGCCCACACGTGTCTGGCGGAAGAAGATATCGCCCGGCGCAGTGAAATAGTTAACCAGCCAGGCCAGGGGCGCAATCAGGCCGACGGCCAGGCAGCCGATGAGCGCCGCGCCCAGATCAAACAACCGGCGCAGCGCCAGATACAGGCGATAGCTGGCCGGTTGGTTCATGGGGAGGATTGCCTGGATGTTTTTGCCGGCGTGTTCAACCGGCACACGCCCCGTCAACGCTTCATAGAGGCTGGTCATGGGGGTGATGTGAATCCCCATTTCGTGGCAATCGAGGATAGCTTGGAAAAGTTCCGCATGCACGAAGCCGGCTGGGCTGATGGCGATGATCAACTCTTCCGGTTTGAGGAGGCGCGCCAATTCCACCAAATTGTGGCGGTTACCCAAGACGGGGAAGCCTTCGATGCGTCGGCCCAGTTTTTCAGAGTCGTCATCAATGAAGCCGAGGATTTTGTAGCCCAGCGGAGGGGTGTCTTCGTCGTGCTTGACCTCGGATTCGGTGATGGCCTGCACGATCGTGCGGCCGGACCAGCCGGCCCCGATGACCAGAGCGCGCCGCTGAAAGGCGGGCTGGGCAAGAACCAGCGCATACGCCAGGCGCCATAACACGACCAGCCCCACCGACATGCCGACAAACAGCAGCGTGATCAGGCGTCTTTCCGGGAAGCCGGGTGTGACTAGCGGGATGAAGGTGTAGACCACACTGGTGAAAAAGGCGGCGCTGCCGGCGCGCCAGGCGGAACGGAAGGGCGTGGCGGCATAGGCCAGGTCGTAGAGGTCAAAGAAGAAGCCGACGGCCAGCCACAACCCGCTGAAGAGGAGGAACCAGGGGAGGACTTGCCAGAGACCGCTGAGGGAGAGATCGAGAATCGGCCGATTCAACAACGACACCAACAATGCCGTGTTAAGCGCCAACACATCCACAATCCCCAACAACAGCCGTCGCTCCGAGAAGCGCAAGGCGGCTGTCCCAAATACCGACCGTTTCCTCATAGATAGCGCCTGAACCTGGTTATAAACCGATGTTTCACTGCTCATGTTATTCTCTCACATCCAATACAGTTTTTGCCTCAACTGACGCCGGCCGCGCTCTGTGCGCCGCCAGTACTACCGTTACAATTCGCTCCGCCGCATGGCCATCCCCATAAGGACTGACTGCCCGCGCCATCGCTTGATACGCCAGCGGATCGCGCAAGAGACGTTCCGTCTCCGTGACAATCCGGTCAGCCCACGGGCCGATCAAACGGGCCGTGCCGGCCGCTACACCTTCCGGGCGTTCCGTCTCCGTGCGCAGCACCAGCACCGGCTTGCCCAGCGCCGGCGCTTCCTCTTGGATGCCGCCCGAATCCGTCAACACCAGGTAGGCGGCTGCCATTAAATGCGTCATCACATCATATTCCACCGGCTCCGTCAACACCACCCGCGCGCGTCCTCGCAGCAGCCGATTTACGGGCTCTTGTACGTTAGGATTCAAATGCACCGGATATAGCAGGACCACATCCTCGTTCCGCGCCGCCACCTGCGCCAACCCATTGCACAAGCTCTCAAAGCGCTCGCCGAAATTCTCACGCCGATGCGCCGTCACCAAAAGTAGCTTGCGGTCGGGGTGTCCGCTGTCCAGGCCGGCCTGCGCCAACAACACGTCAACCTGCGCCGGTCGAGGACGCCGCTGAATCAGGTGTAAAGCATCAATCGCCGGATTACCCGTCACAAAAATGTGCGCATCCGCCACGCCCTCGCGCAACAACGCCTGGCGCGCCGTTTCCGTTGGCGCAAAGTGATAGGCGCTCAACACACTCGCCAGCCGCCGATTTATCTCTTCAGGAAAAGGAGAATAGGGATCATACGAGCGCAACCCGGCCTCGACATGCCCCACCGGAATTTTCTGATAGAACGCCGCCAGCGCTGCCGCCATCACCGTCGTGGTATCGCCTTGCACCAAAACCAGATCGGGCTGCAGCTTGTCGAGCACATGGTTGACGCCAACTACCACCCGCGCCGTCAAATCCGGCAGCGTCTGACCCGGCTCCATCAAGTCCAGGTCTACATCCGGCGCGATGCCGAACAGGCTCAAGACTTGATCCAGCATTTGCCGATGCTGGGCGGTGACGCACACCAGCGATTGAATCGCCTCCGGGTGTTTCTGCAACTCCAGGATGACCGGGGCCAGCTTAACCGCTTCAGGTCGTGTGCCCAGGATGCTCAGCACTTTGAGCATGGACTATATCCCCCGGCTTTCTGCCTGCGCCGTCATTTCGCGCACGGCTGAAGAAATGCCTGGGCCAAAGCGCGCCGCCGTTTCGATGCGATCCCAGTTTTCCTCAAACCAACGTATAGCGTGCTGCAAACCTGCATCAAATGGTGTTGACGGCGCGTAACCCAAGAGCTGATTGGCGCGTTCTATGCTGGCGCGCAGGCGGGATTTTGTGTCCCATTTGCGACGCGCGACAAAGTGGATGCCGGCGGTGTTGCCGATGGCCGCGTTGATCTGGTGCGCCAAATCCACGATTTGCGTCTCAACGCCGGAGGCCAGGTTGAACTCCTGCCCGATGGCGCTCTCCATCACGCCGGCGCGCAACAGACCGTCTACAATGTCGCCGACATACGTAAAATCACGGGTTTCTTCGCCGGAGCCGGTAATCGGCAAAGGCAGCCCTTTCATTGCCCAATAGATGAAATTCGGGATGACATTGCGGTACTGGCCGGGGAGTTCGCCGGGGCCATAGGAGTTGAAGAAGCGCGCCTTGACCACCGGCAAGTTGTAATGGTGGTAAAAGAAGTT
>JAYRVN010000263.1:0-7201 GCA_041918535.1 Chloroflexota bacterium | reverse complement strand
CATATAGGTCGGCACGGCGTAGCCGGAAGTGTGGCCGCGCAAGCCTTCCATAATCTCGATGCCTTTGCTGATGCTCGTGCGGAAATGCCCGGAACCCTCCACCAGATCGCATTGATACAGGTAATAGGGCCGCACGCGGATTTTCACCAATTCATGCACCAATTTGCGTTGTAAATGGACGGAGTCATTGACCCCGGCCAGCAACACACTCTGGTTGCCCACCGGCACACCGGCGCGCGTCAGACGGTCACAGGCGGCGGCCAGTTCGGGCGTGATCTCTTTGTGGTGGTTGACGTGAATGTTGAGCCAGAACGGATGATAGCGCGAGAGCATCTGGCAGAACTCTTCGGTGACGCGCATGGGCAAGAAAACGGGCACGCGGGAGCCGATGCGGATGATTTCAATGTGGGGAATGGCGCGCAATTGCGCCAGGATGTATTCCAGCACGGTCGGTTGTAACACCATCGGGTCGCCGCCGGAGAGCAGAACATCGCGCACTTGCGGCGTTTGGCGCAAATAATCGAGTTGCATCTCGAACTCGGCCCGGCTAAAGGTCTGGGAGGGGTCGCCGACGATACGGCTGCGCGTGCAATAGCGGCAATAGCTGGCGCATTGGGTGGTGACGAGCATGAGCACGCGGTCGGGGTAACGATGCACCAGCCCCGGCACAGGGGAATGTTTGTCTTCCGCCAGGGAATCTTCCATCATGGAGCGGAAAGGCACCATTTCGGCCGAAGTGGGGATGACCTGTAGGCGCACCGGGCAGGTGGCATCATTCGGGTCAATCAGGCTGGCAAAGTAGGGGGTGATGTCAACGCGGAAGAGCCCCGGCGTGCTCAGGGCTTTGCGTTCAGATTCCGTCAGGTTCACCACCTGGGCCAATTCTTCGACGCTGTTGAGGCGGTTAGCCATTTGCCAGCGCCAATCCAGCCATTGCTCATCGGGCACATCGCTCCAATACGGGGCGCGGGTGGTGACGGTGCTCACCAGGGGCTTGTCTGGATTTTGGGGGACACGATAGGGCTTCTTGGGTTGATATTTCACCAGGTTCATGGCGGCTAGTTCCTTGTTGATGTCAGAGTGTGGGCGGCATAATCAATCTAAGAATTGTACGGGGCAGCGGGGCGGGCGGCAACTGCTGTTAAGGCACGTCTCAGGGGGTGAAGGTGATGGGCAGGATGGTTTCAATGAGAGAGTCATCTTCGGTCGAACCCGTCTGCACCACAATATCGGCCGAACCGCTCACCCCGGCCAGCGCCAATTCCGTCTCCCAATAACCAAAGTAGTTTGCCAACGTCACGGCCTCAGCCGCCGCTCGGCCGTCCGGCAGCCGCAGGAGCACCGCGATCTCAGAGTTTGGATCGGCGAACACCAGGCCGCGCACGAGTAGGGCGCCGTTGCCGGGCAGCGTGGCCTTCACCGCCGGCTCAATAATTTGCAACGCCCGCGCATTCACATCCGCCTTATCCAACACCTCCAGAGGAACCTGCGCCACGCGCTGCTGGGATGAATTCGCGCCAACGATAGCCAGGGCGCACACAGGCCCCGTTATGTCTTGTGGAATGGTTAGAAAGCCCTCCCACGCGCCGCTGCCGGCCATGGTAAAGGTGGTCGTCGAGCCGTCAGTCCGACAATCATCATTGCGCACAGCGATGGTAAGCGCCAGGTTATCTGGCGGCATAAGCGCCGTGCCGCGGAAATAGAGCGTGCTGCCCGCCACGACATGTTGGTAGCGCAGCGGCAATTCAAACGACACCGCCACCGGCGCGGCCGGATCGACGGTCAGATTGATCACCTGCGTAGCCTGGGCCAGACTATTATTGTTGCCGTCCTCCACGCTGGCGACCACCAGCAACGGCCCAACCAGATTGGATGGGGTGCTGATTCCGGCCAGCCACTGACCGTCTTGCAGTGTCGCCGTGGCTTTAGCCAACATACCGGCGTTTTCCTGGCGCAGGATGACGCTGATGACGGAGCCCGTGCCTAATTGCGCCTGACCGGTGACGACCAAACTCGAACCGGCCATGAACGAAGTTTCGGCGATCGGTTCTGAAATGAAGATGTCAGGCACGCCGGGATCGGCGTTGAGGGTAGGCACGGCAGTGGAAGACCCGTCCGGCGGCAGCGTCCCCTGGGCGGGCGCAGGCTGCGTGCCGGGGTTGACTGTAGTCACAGCCGGCAAAGGCAAGGCGGTAAGACCGTTGCCGGTTGAGCCGACACCCGTTGCCGACGAAGGGGCCGGTAACGTAGGCGACAAGGATTGCGTGGCGAAATTACACGCCAGACTGAGGAATAGGAGTCCGCTAAAGAAAATGAACACGCGACGGCGAATAGTCATCGCATTTACCACCAGATGAGAAGGTTTGTGTCTCAATTATAAGCGGGTTTGCTTTTTAGGGTTAATCAGATTTAATTGCTTGGCTTGTCTGATAAGCGCAAGCTGGCGAGAGACCTCGTATGTTGGCATTTTTAAACTGGTTAGAGCGCCTGACATTTCTGCGCGGTGGGGCGGCAGCCGCCCTGGTTGTGCTGGCCGTGGCGGCCATCTGTGTCTTGTGGGATTGGCGCGTCACGCTGGCGGCTTTGGCCATCCAATATTTCCTGACGGATGTCGCCTTTCTGGCAATATTCGATTCGCGGCTGGTGGTGGTCAAAAGCATTACCAGTTTGTTCGTCTGGTTGATTCTGGCGCTCACCGCCTATCAGATTTATGCCCGGCAAAGCGCGGATGAACGCACGCGCGGGCCTGCAGCGTTGACGTTACGGCTGGCGGTGACCGCGCTAGGTTTGGTGACGTTATGGCTGCTGGCGGGACGACCCGGTTGGCAACTGGGAGCGTTGTCGGTTACGCTGAACCGGCTGGTCTACACGCTGACGGCAGCCGGCGCGGTTTTGGCGGTTGTGGCGGAGGAGCCTTTCGAGGCCGGCGCGGGTTTGCTGCTCTTCTTACGCGGTTTTGAACTCTATTATCATTCGTTGGAGCAATCTTCCCTCATTCTGGCTTTTCTAGTGGCGGTTAACCTGACGGTGGCGCTCGTGGCAGCTTATCTAATGGTGACGGGGCGGGCGACGCGCCCCCAGCTACCCGGAAAGCCGGAGGTATAGTATGTATCCCGGCCCGGTGTTGGTATTGTTCGGCCCGTTGGCGCCGGCATTCATAGCGTATCTGTTACGTCGCTGGACACTGGTGGCGGGTTTGGCCGGCTTGTTGCTGGCGGGCGTGTTGGCGGCGATGGTGGCGGTGATTCCGTTGGATGCGTCGCCATTGGTACGGTCGACGAGCCTGTTTGCGGGGGAAGCGTGGCAGATTTTCGGCCGAAACCTCCTCCTCACCCCCGGCATCAAATCCTTGCTCTTGGGCCTCTACGTGGGCGCAGGTTGCCTCTCCTTTCTCTCCGCTTTCCTACCACAAGGCCGGGTCTTCGCCTCCGTCACCCTCTTGCTCCTCTCACCCCTGGCCGCCGGGTTGATGGCCGCTCCGTTCAGTTTAGGCGTCTTGCCCCTGGTGATCGTGGCCGGCCTCGCTGCCTGGCTCATCCAGGCCGGCCGCCCGCGCGCCGCACGCGCCGCCTTGCGCTACCTGAGCGTATTTGTCTTTGCCGCCGCCTGCCTGCTAATCGTCGGTTGGATGGCCGATAGTGACTTGGTCGGTTTCTCCGGCAGCGCCTGGCGTTATTACCTGGCGGGAACCGCCCTGGTCCTGGCGGGATTCCCTTTTTACGCCTGGGTATTACCGATCCTGGATGACTCTCCACCCCTGACCTGGGCCGTATTGTTAGGATTGGCGCAGATGGCAGTGGTCATCTATGTGACCAATCTACTGCTGGGCAACGATGTGTTGGGGCGTATGCCGGCGCTGCTCAGCGCCCTACGCGCCAGCGGGGCCGCCACCATCGCCGTCGCCGGTCTGTTGGCGGCGCAACCCTGGCTGAGCCGCGCCTGGCAGCGCATCACGCCGGGGCGCGTGCTGGCCTATCTGCTCCTCATAGACATGGGAACGACGCTCGTGGTGGTCGCCTCCGCTATCCCGGACCGCCTGGAGCTGATAATGGCGCAACATCTCTGGCGTTTCATCAGCTTGCTCCTGGCCGGCAGCGGCGCCGGCGGGCTGGCCCGGTTGTCAGCGACCGATGACATGACCGGCTTTAAGCGCTCGCCCTGGGCGACTGGCCTGCTCATTTATGGGGCGTTGTCGTTGGCCGGATTGCCCCTGACGCCGGGCGGGGTAGGCCGTTGGCACATTCTGACGGCGTTGGGCCAAGATTCCCTGGGGATGGCTATCCTCCTTTTATTGGCGACGATTAGCGGTGTGGCGCTGTTAGCCGCCGTTTGCCTGGAGCATTGGCCCCGCGCCGAGGCGGCGGCCTGGCGTGAGCAGTGGCAACGCAGCCCGGCCGTCACGACGCTGTCGGTAACGCTATTGGTGTTGGCCTTGTGGCTCAGCCTGTTCCCCCGGCCGCTGCTGGCCTACGCCGAACAGACCGCCCAACTCCTTTTGAGCCGACCATGACGCCAGAGTTCCCCAGGCGGCGTTGGTATACGCTGCACGTGAAGCCGCACAAAGAGCGCACGGTGGCCGAATATCTGACACAGCAACGGGTGCCGGTTTTCCCCGCCCTGGTGCGCGTGCAACCGAAAAACCCGCGCGCGGCGCGCTGGCGGCCTTACTTTCCCGGCTACGTGTTTGTTCAGGTTGATTTGAGCGACGTCGGGGCGGGTTACCTGGATTGGCTGACCGGCGCGTATGGGTTGGTGCGCTTCGGCGGGGAGCCGGCAGTTGTGCCGGAGACGTTGGTGGGCGAGTTGCGCCGGCGTTTGCAGGCGCTGAATGCCGGCGGGGGCTGGCGACCGGATGATCTACGCGCCGGGGAACGCGTTCGTATTGTTCAGGGGCCATTTCAAGGGTATGAAGCCATATTTGACGAGCGGTTGCCCGGCAAAGACCGGGTGCAGGTGTTGCTGGCTTTTTTAAGCCATTATCCACAGCGGGTGCAATTGGATTCGGCCGATATTGAGAAACTCTAGCCTGCCTTCCCCAACCCGCTTCACTCACCATCCCGTGACCCAAAAACAC
The DNA here is from genome assembly GCA_041918535.1 of Chloroflexota bacterium. Lineage (GTDB taxonomy): Bacteria > Chloroflexota > Anaerolineae > Promineifilales > Promineifilaceae > DAOTXO01. The sequence goes on along the minus strand of JAYRVN010000263.1, from coordinate 2,127 downwards.
GTCTATCGAAGAAGCCTTTTATGACAACCACGAAACAACAACTTCTTGACAAGATCGCCACCCGCCAGGCCAAAATCGGCGTGGTAGGCATCGGCTACGTCGGTTTGCCGTTAGCGGTCGCCTTTGCTCAAGACGGGTTCACCGTCATCGGCGTTGACGTTAGCCAACACCGCGTTGATTGCTTAAACCGGGGCGAGAGCTACATTGGCGACATCCCCGACAGCGCCTTACAACCGCTGGTCGCCGCCGGTCGGTTGCGCGCCAGCGCCGACTACGCGGCGTTAGCCGAGGTAGACGCCATTTCTATCTGCGTCCCCACCCCCTTGCGTAAAACCAAGGACCCCGATGTCTCCTACATCATTGACGCCGCCAACCGCATCGCGCAACATGGCGGCGGCCGGGGCAAGGTGATTGTGCTGGAAAGCACGACCTATCCCGGCACAACCGAGGAAATTATACTGCCGCGTCTGGCGCAAAATGGTTACCAGGTTGGCCGCGACTTTTTCCTGGCGTTTTCACCGGAGCGCATTGATCCCGGCCGCACCGATTACACCATCTACACCACGCCCAAAGTAATCGGCGGCGTGACGCCGGATTGCCTGGAAGTAGCCCTGGCGCTATATGGCACTGTAGTGGCCCAGCCCGTGCCCGTCTCCAATACAGCCGCGGCGGAGATGGTGAAATTGCTGGAAAACACCTTCCGCGCTGTCAACATCGGTCTGGTGAACGAGGTGGCCTTGATGTGCCACAAACTGGGCCTGGATGTGTGGGAGGTGATTGGGGCGGCGGCGACCAAGCCGTATGGCTTCATGCCGTTCTATCCCGGCCCCGGTTTGGGGGGGCATTGCATTCCCATTGACCCGCATTACTTGAGTTGGAAGCTGCGGACGTTGAATTACACGGCGCGTTTCATTGAGCTGGCGGCGGAGATTAACTCGTCCATGCCGGAGTATGTGGTCGGCAAGGTGGTGGATGCTCTCAGCGACCACCAGATGAAGGCGGTGCGCGGCAGCCGCATCCTGGTCTTGGGCGTGGCCTATAAGCCGGATGTCAGCGATGTGCGGGAAAGCCCGGCGCTGGATGTGATCCATTTGTTACAGACGCGCGGCGCAGAGGTGAGCTATCATGACCCGTTTGTGCCGGATTTAACGGCGGACGGGGTGGCGTTGCGCACCATTGAGCTGAGTGATGCCGCTTTGGAATCGGCCGATTGTGTGGTCATCATCACCCATCACCGCGTCTATGACTGGGCGCGTGTCGCCGCGCACAGCCGCCTGATTGTAGACACCCGCAACGCCATCACCCAACGCCTGGACAAAGTCGTCGGGCTATAGGCGCAGACAACCCCATTCGACCGTTATGCAACTCCTGGTCACCGGCGGCGCCGGTTTCATCGGCTCCCATCTCGTGCGCGCGCTGGCGGCGCAAGGGCACGCCGTCCGTGTGCTGGATAATTTCAGCAGCGGACGGGCGGCCAATCTGGCCGACTGCCCCGTCGAGATAATCGCCGGCGATGTGGCAGATTGGCCCACCGTGCGCCAGGCAGTGACCGGCTGCGATCTCATCTTCCATCAAGCGGCTCTGGTCAGCCCGCCACAATCCATCGCGCAGCCCGACCTCAATCATCGCGTCAATGTCACCGGCGCTTTTCATGTGTTTGAGGCGGCGCGGCAGGCGGGTGTGCGGCGCGTGGTCTACGCCTCATCGGCAGCCGTGTATGGGCGGCTGCCCGGCTTGCCTAAGCGCGAAAGCGACCCCACCGCCCCATTAACGCCTTATGGCGCAGCCAAAGTGATGAACGAGACGGAAGCCGGCGTGTACAATCGGTTGTATGGTCTGGAATGTATGGGATTGCGCTACATGAATGTCTATGGCCCATGGCAGGTTCCCACCTCGCCCTATTCGGGCGTTCTGTCCATTTTTGGCCGGGCGGCCGTGCGGGGCGAAGGGGTGACGATTTGGGGCGACGGCGAGCAGACGCGCGATTTTGTTTTTGTGGGGGACGTGGTACAGGTGTTGCTGGCCGTGGCCGCCGCCCCCTTCACGCCGGAGAACGCCGTCTTCAATGTCGGTCGTGGCGTGGCCGTGAGTTTGAATCAGGCGGCGGCGTGGCTAAGCGAGTTAGTG
>JAYRVN010000262.1:0-11508 GCA_041918535.1 Chloroflexota bacterium | reverse complement strand
CCGGCATTACACGCGTCAGGTCTATTTCAGCCATGTGGCTGGCTTCCTTTGCCTGTCTCGGGAGTGCCTACAGGCTCGTTAATTTGTAAAGGTGCTCAGCCTGTTTTTGAACCATGCCCAAAAATTGAACAGTGGGCCTTAGGGCCGATTGAGACGAATTGTTACTTTCTGGGGTGTGAAACCACGCGCCAGGGCGCGATTATTGATCCTGCCTGGGATGGCGCGGTCATTGCCGACCGGGTGGCGCGTGACGGATACACGCTCACGCACATTTTGCTGACGCACACGCATTTCGACCATGTGGCCGGGCTGGCGGAGCTAAAGGCGGCAACGGGCGCGCCAATTTACGCCCACCCGGAGGCAGTGCCCATGCTCCATCTGGCCAACACCACGGCGCAACTGTGGGGGATCACTTTTCCCACACCGCCAGGGCCGGATCAGTTATTGGCGGAAGGGGACGTGTTGAAGATTGGCGAATTGGAAGTGCGTGTATTATTCACGCCGGGGCACGCGCCGGGGCATGTGAGCTTTTATGCGCCGGCCGCCAAGGCGGTATTTAGCGGGGATGTGTTGTTCAACTTCAGTATCGGCCGAACCGATCTCCCCGGCGGCAACTATTCCCTGCTCATCGCCAGCATTCAAACCCAGTTGCTCACCCTGCCCGACGCCACGTTGGTACTCTCCGGCCACGGCCCGCAAACCACCATCGGCTTTGAACGCGAAAACAACCCGTTCTTAAGCTAACAGCTTGTTCCCGTCAATTGCCGGGGCTAGGGCGCGCCCGGCAGCCAGGCGAACGCCGCCTCGCTGCTAGGGCTGTTGTAGGCATAGTTGAAAACCCCGTCCGAGCGTTGGCCGGTGACGCTGACCACGCTCACGCGCCAGCGAAAAGTTGGCTGTGGCTCCCCGGTGGCAGGCCCCCAGGTGGGCGGAACCAGGAAAGAGGTTTGGCGGGTAAAGATGCGATGCGGCCGGCTCTCGGCGGCGCTGATGTCGGTGATCTCGACCATGTACTGTTCGTTCGTTGCCAGATTACGTTCGGCTAACCATTGCAATAAGACGCCTTGCGTCGGCGGCGTCAGTTGCGCCCCGGGCGGCGGGTAAAGCAGCCGCGGCCCGCCGGGTGTCGGTTCCCAGCGCGGTCGGTTGTCACTGACCAGGCCCACGAAAGCCGTTTCGTCATAGATCAAGTCGGGGATACACACCGTATCGCCCGGTTGCAGCAGCGCGCGATCCGTCAGGCGATTGACCTTGAGGATAACATCAATCCCCATACCATATTTCAAGGCGATGCCGAATAAGGAATCCCCCTCAGCCACGGTGTGCAGGGTGCAATCGGTGGGGTCGGCCATCACCTGTTGCCCATTGATCTCCACCAGCACCGATTGCAGCGGCGGAGTGGCGGTGGGCAGCGGCACCAGGATTTGTTGACCGGACTGAATGGTATCGGCCGATAAATTGTTCAATAGCACCAGGCTGTCCAGCGACACATCGTAAAGCAAAGCGATGGAGATCAGCGTCTCGCCCGCCCGAATCGTATGCGCCACCGGCGGCTCCGGCGTAGCCGTCGGCAAGGGCGTCGGAGTTACCGTCGGCGCTAACGTTGGCGTGGGCGTATCGGTCGGACGCGGCGTCGGCGTAATCGTCGGGCTAATAGTGGCCGTCGGGAAGAAATCAGTCGGCGTGGGATATAGCGCCAGATAAACCGGCGTGGGGTTCCGCCAGATGCGCCAGGCCGCGCCGAAAGTCAGAAGCGACACCACCAGCACAAAGGCCTGGGGCCAATAGGCGCGAAACGGCGCAACCTTCGGCCGGGGACGGCTACGTCGCCAAGCGAAACGCGCGCGCACATCCCCGCGCGTCGTCGTCGGGAGTGGGGGTGTCGGCGCGGTCAGGTCTGCGCCGCAAGCGATACAGCGCGTCGCGCCCGGCGTATTACGTGTATCACAACGCGGGCAACGATCCTGGTTTTCGGCCGAAATTCCTTCCGGCGGGCTTAACGGCGTCGGTTCACTCATGCAATGCCGCGAGGCCAACACCTCGCCAGCAGGCATTATAGCAAAGAGGGATCGCCCCTCAAACTCTTTCTGAGAGGGGCGTTAATGGGCTCAGGTCAAACACCGGGGCGATACGCGACCTACACAAGCCGCGCATCGCCCCGATGTCACTCAGGCAGGCTTAGGGCCGGCCGAAGATAATGGGCAGATAACGCAGATAGAAGGCAGTGAAGAAGGAGGATTCGGCCGAACCCGATGTTAGGCCATACGTAAATGTCGCTGTATTGCTGATCTCCGTCTCGCCCGGCACACCCTGGGCAATCACCGCCGTCACCGTCACCGTAACGCTATCGCCGGCCGCAATATCCACCGTCAGATGAATATTCTCGCCGACCAACTCGTCCGGCAGCACATCGTCAATCACCACATCTTGCGCCGCCGCCGTGCCCTGGTTGCTCACCACAAGGGTATAAGTCACCATCTCGCCGGGTTGGGGCGTGGTATCCGGCAGGCTGACAGCCTTGGTAATGCTCAACATCGGCGCGCCTGTCTGGAACGACGCTTCGGCCGAATCGGACTCACCCTGATAGGTGTAAGACGCCATGTTGACAATCGTCGCGCCCAACGGCGCATCATCCGCCACCGTCGCCACAATCGTCTCGCTATGTGTCATCCCGGCCGAAACATCCACCATCACATCCAGATCGGGCCCATCCACTCCGGCCGGCAACACATCCACCAGATGCACACCCAACGCATCCCCCTCGCCCGTGTTGGCGATTGTTACTGTATAGGTGATGGTATCCCCCGGCTCGGCCGGCGTTTCCGCCAGCGCCACCGTCTTCTGCAAACTGAGCACCGGCTCCAGCGGCTTCACAAACGTCGCCATCACCGCATCGTGGTCAGAGGTGCGCCAGACCAAAGAAGCATTATCGGAATAGGGCAAGAAGGGGTAATCCGCATTGAAATGGACACCTCCCATCGCCACCATCCCCGGCCACAGCGCCTGTGACACCAGGATATGATCCAGAATCTGCGACACGCCCTGGAAGATGTATGAGTACTGTTCTTCCGGGGCAACCGTGTACCAGGCGTTCTCCAGGATACCGCCGGCATATAGCGCGTTCAAGGGCGCCGAATCCTCGAAGTCATTCAGGTCGCCGACAACCACCACATTGTGCGACCCTTGCGCCGCCAACTCATCCACCAACCCGCCCAAGAACACAGCTTGGTCAAGTCGCTGATAGTCGGATGGCAAGCCGCCAAGTTTCGACTTCAAATGGTTGCCGATCACTACCACCGGGGCCTCGTCGCCGTTCAGGTTGACCGTAGCCGTCACCACCACCGGTCGGCGGGAGAAAAGCGGGTATTGACCGGGCACACTCTGGCAGTAATCGTCGTAAGCGGCGGCCTCCGGACTGCCCCAGATAGAGCAACCCTGATAGTTAGCCGACCATGCCACATCGCTCACACGATCAGTCCGCCACAGCACCGCCACGCCAAATCCGCGGCTGTCAGGATGGGAATAGCCGTAGGCATAAGGGCAACCTGCCGCCGCCAGACCGTCGATGAGATTAGCCATCACCTGATCCACGGCAATTTCCTCGACCGAAAGAATGGTCGGGCAGGAAAGCACCTCAATGATCGAATGCAAGACCTTGGTAGCGTGAGTTGCCCCAGCGCCAAGGTCAAAATTCAACGTGTTGAACGAGCCAATCGTGAACTCATTCGGCCCGGCTGCGGGCCAGGTGGGCGGCGCGGGCGGCAACGGCGCAGCCAACACCGTTTGCCAGGCGTCACCGGACTGGGTAACGATCATCGGCCCGCCATAGGAAGTCATGATCGGGCCGTCCACATTCGTAACCGTGCTGCCTACAATCAGGTTGGGTGGATCGCCGCCGCCAATATCGCCAAAACGCTGATAATGGCGCACGCCGATGGGCATACCGGCATAAGGGCCGCTACGCACAGCGCGGGTCGCGCCGGTGCTGGCGGGAATGACCATAATCGTGCCGAAGCTGGTCGGCCCGACAACATTCTGATTGTCCGCCAGGGAGACGAGCATCCCTTCGTGCGCCTCATAATAGGCGGCGCCCTGCGTCAGGTCGCCGATGGGCGTCAGGGGAGTCGGCGCAATGGAACCGCTGCCGACAACGCTATAGACGCCGGCAATCTGCGTCATACAGGGATTCACACAGTTGGTTTGGTCGTACTCGTCGAACTCTTCTACCAGGCCGGTGATGCGGATGCGCGCGCCCAGGCTGACGCCCGGACTATTATTACCGACATTGACAAACAAGCCGTCCGACGTGGTCGGATCGCCGTCGCCAACCGGGTCTTGAATGAAAAAGCCATTGAAGTTGCCGCCGCCCGGATAGTTGCCTTCAAAGAAGCCGGTGACGATGCCTTCCGTTTCCGCCGTTTGTCCGGCGAAGGGGGAAGTGTTACCGTTCCCCTGTAAGACAAAGATAGGGGTGTAGTCGCCGACTACCGTCAACAGAGGCGCGCCGAAAGCAGGCGTCAACCACTCGGATGCGGTGACGCTATACGTGTCATTGTTGATCACGTCGTAGAGAGTATTCGGCGCTGTAACGGTAAAGGTGACAATCTGGCTGGCTGCGCTAGGCAGGCTGGGCAAAGTCCATTGCACCGTCGAGCCGTCATACACGCCGCCGCTGACATAGGTCACATTGGCTGGCACAACATCGCTGATGGCAAGGCCAGTCAAGTCTATGGCGGTGTTGTTATTTACAATGACGCCATAGGTAAACTGAGCGTTGGGACTGACATGGCTGGGGGCGACTTTGTTGATCGCCAGGTTGGGCGCGGCCAGGATGTCGCCGTCAAAACGGGGCTCGACCTTGAAATCGTTGAAGCTGTAATAGAGCATCCCCCGCACGAGGAAGAGATCGTCGCCTAGCGCCGGTTGATAAGCGTAGGGAGCCAGATCGTCAACGCGCAAGCCGTCGGTGCCGTCATCAATCACCCATTCGCCAAAGCCGGCGTCGGCGTTGGTGACGGTGACACTGGTGAGGGCGATCAGCGCGCCTTCATAAGATTCGGCCGAAAGTCCTCCTGTCGCCACTTCGCCGGTTGAGACGCTGGCCGGTGGATAAGGCGCATGACCGCTGCTCACGACCACATAAGTAGCGAAGTTCCCCAGTTCTGTCAGGCCGAAATACTCCAGCACCTGACCGATCACCACCACCTCATCGCCGATGGCCGGCTTAACGCCGCTGGGGTAATACACATAGATGCCATGCCACGCGCCGGTATCGTCAGCGATAGCGAAACCGGCCGGATAAGTGGCGTAGACAATGCCCGTCGTGGTCACCACCTGTCCCACCAGCGGCGAGTCGCCGGACGGGGCGGTGGTGAATTGGATTTGCTCAATCGTGTGGGTCGGTGTGGGCGGCGGCGGCGGATCGATCTGAATATCGCCATCGTTGCGCGGCTCGACCTTGAAATTGCCGTCGCTAAAATAGACCATGCCGCGCACGCGATACAACGTGTCATTCAATACCGGGACATAGCTGTAGCTGCCCAAATCGTCTACGCGCGCCGCGCCGCTGCCGTCGTTGATTTCCCATTCGCCGGCGCCGAGGTCGGGATTTGTCACGGTGGTTTGGTTGAGGGCGACCAAGGTGCTTTCATAGGATTCGGCCGAATCCGCCCCCGTCGCCACTTCACCCGTTGTCACCGTCGTTGCCTCCACCGGATCATTCCCGCTGCTCACCACACTGTAAGCGGCCGAGTTGCCCAACAGCGTCAGCCCGGCATCCTCCAACACCTGACCGGTGACCTGTACGCCATCTCCCACTGCCGGCAACATGCCACTGGCATAAGAGACAAAAATACCGTGCCATGGCCCCGCCGCATCCGCCAAAGCAAAACCCGCGCCCGGATAGCTCGCGTAGACCACGCCCGTCGTCGTCACCACCTGCCCTACCAACGGCGAGTCGCCCGCCGGGTCTGTCGTGAACTGAATAGTGTAGATCGGCGTCAATCCGGCCGCGCAGTCCATAAAGTGCGCGCCCAGCCCATCAAACGTATTGATGGGGAAGCCTACCCACTCCAAAGCTGGATCAAATGCGTCGCTCGGATTCGTATCACCGGCGGTAATACTGCTTAAGCGGCGCAAGGTATTATCCTGCGTACTGGCGCTTCCCGCCCCCCACTCTGAGCCAGGGTCAAACCCCACCTGACCGATCACATCAATGATGACCGCGTTATGCTTCAACACAAGCGCATCATCACCATTAAAGTTAATCACCGCGCTGCTCAACTGGTCAGCCACAGCCAGGATAACCGGATCGGCCGATGGGTTAGCAATCACGAAAACATCCTCATCCGCCACCAAACCGACCAACGCCACCGATGCAGACACCGAGGCGCTGCCGTTAGAGTAAAGCTCAAGCACATAATTGCCGGCGGTCAGGTCTACGGCCGCCCCCGTGGCGTTATAAATCTCTAACGCCTTATTGATACTCGATCCCTCCACATATTCTGAAAAGAATACATCCGTTGCGCACGCGTTCGGCCGTTCAACAGGGACAACCTGGGCCGAAACGTTGTTTGCCCAGGCAAACGCCAGACCAACCACCAGGCAGAGCCCCCCTACCGCCAACAAGGCTAAACCTAAACCTACTGTTTTGCTTTTCATCACATCTCTCTTCCTTGATATTCACCCACATTGCTTTCCGCCAGACCACCCTACCGCCGTCGGCCCAACGCAACCAACACCACCACATCCTCAATCGGGGCGATACACAGGCTAAGTTTGAGACCCGCCCTTACCCAATGCGTCGTTTGCCTTGCCCAAAGGCGAAGGCCCGGAAACAAAAATGACCCCGAACCGATCAAACAGACTCAACCACTTTCACTGCTGGAAAGAACTGCTTCACCGCGCCTTCCACCCACCCGTGTAACGTTACCGGGGCCAAATTACAGCCCTCGCAGGCGCCGCTCAGGTGAACACACAACCGTTCACCGTCAAAAGAAACCATTTCAACGCCTCCGCCGTGATAGTGCGTGATATAGGCGCTTAGAGCCTCAATCAATCCTCGCAACCGTTCTTCGTCGCTTGTCTCTGTGGAAACGGCTGGCATCGAGAGGGGGAATTGGGTTGTCATAGCAAAAACTCCTCTACCAGGTGGGATGGAAATCACCGTGCCGACCAGGCCTGATGCAATCTCGCGCCGGCATAATTGCGGCCAGCATAATTACCTGCTATTATGACATGAAACACGGGGCTTGTCACACTTCCCAAACCCCGGAGCGTTTATTGCCAATCCGAACACAGTCACAGTATAATGTAACCAGCTTACCAAGGTAAGCAAAGCTATGTGAGGTTTGAGGAGAACATGACAAACGATCCCATCGGCGAAGGTGCCCAACCTTTTGACACCTTATTGGACGCCTATCTGAGTTTTGATTCACCAGCCGTTGGCGAAATTCGCCAGGGCTACATCGTCGCCAATCGCGGCGGTGAGCTTCTCGTTGACATTGGCGCCAAATCGGAAGGGATCATTCCGGCGACTGAATACGAGTCGCTAACACCTTACCAACGCCAGACCGTGTCGGTTGGCAATGAGGTGCGCGTCTATGTGGTTAACCCGGAGGATGACCGCGGCAACATCATCCTTTCCTACCTGAAAGTAGCTGAAGATGATGACTGGACCAATGCCGAAAAGATGATCCAGAGCGGCGAAGTCCTCACGTCTGACGTGGTGGGTTTCAACCGCGGTGGATTATTGGTGCGCTTTGGCACACTCCGCGGCTTTATCCCGGCCTCACAACTCGGCTTTGATAATCGGATCAACCGGGGAGGGGTGGCCGAAGAGCAGTTGAAATCCTTGGTCGGCAAGCAGATAAGCGTCAAAGTTCTGGAGGCGGATCGGAATCGAGGGCGGTTAATCCTGTCCGAATTAGAGGCGGACAAACTACTCCGCGATCATCGGCGCGCCAAGCGTTTGGCTGAGTTGCATCCGGGCGATGTCTATGAAGGCACTGTGATCAATGTGACTTCATTTGGGGCCTTTGTAAACATTGGCGGCATTGAGGGCCTGGTGCACCTGTCTGAGCTGAGTTGGAAACACGTTGACAAGCCCGGCGACATGCTCAAGGTGGGGGAAAAAGTCAAGGTGGCGATCCTCGACATCAACCAGGAACGAGAACGCGTCAACCTGAGCATAAGACAGGTCCAAAGCGATCCGTGGCAAGATATTTACTCCATCTACCAAATCGGTCAGTTGGTTGAAGCGACCGTCACCCAATTGACGCAATATGGCGCGTTTGTTCAGATCAATGATGATTATCGCTTTGGAGGTTTGATTCACATTTCGGAACTTTCCGACGCCCATGTGAAATCGCCCCAAGAAGTCGTCCGCAAAGGACAGACCATTACTACCCGGATCATTCGTATTGACGAAGCCCAACGCCAAATCGGCCTGAGTATTCGACAGGTGTTCTCTGATAAGTTCATGGACATTGATCTGGCGCAGGGCGAGCCGCCAAATCCCTAAGTTCGCCGAGCATATTTACGTACTACTAAGCTTAGTGATATACAATGGTGATTGGGCGAAAACGGCGTATTATCTAGAGTGATCATACATCCCTGCTGGGGGTGCATTCAGACACCTCCAAGACAGCATCGGTCATCGCCCATTGTTTTGGGGCGCACCAATTGTCATTGAGTGTGTCCTTCCAGGTCCAAATCGTGTTCTTAGCCGTCAAGTCTTTTCGCCGCCGTTTTGTTTACAGCATGACTTCCCGCGAAAAGCCTTTGCCATCCATGAGGTGAATAACCGTGAACTCTACCAATTGGGAACGGTTTACAAAACGGGCGCGGTCGGTGCTCAGCCATGCCCAGGAAGAAGCCAGAAAACTGAATCACAACTACATCGGAAGTGAGCATCTCCTCATTGGTCTGTTGCGTGAAGAAGGCAGCGTCGCCAGCCGCGTTCTGGCCGAATTGGGCCTGGAAACGCAACGCGTGCGCGCCATCGTTGAACGATTGGCCGGCGGAAAGAGCAGCGGCACGCTCTTTTCAAAAATCGAGTTGGCGCCTTCCACCAAACGTGTTTTGGAATATGCGGTCGAAGAAGCCAAGCGCATGGACCAACACTACGTCGGCACAGAGCACCTGCTGTTGGGCATGGTGCGATTGAACGAAGGCCTGGCGGTGGAAGTTCTGCGGAAGTTCGGCGTCAGCCCTGAGCAGGTGCGCCGCCAGACCCGCCGGACGTTGCGCGAAACGCCGCCCGAAGGTAGCGGGCCTACGGCAACTGCCACGCCGCCGGCGCCGGCAGCCCAGCAACGCCGTGTCCGCAATAAAGAGAAGAGCAAGACACCGCTGGTTGATCAACTGGCAACCGACTTGACGGCGTTGGCTGAAGAGAGCAAATTAGACCCGGTTATCGGCCGACAGAATGAGATTGAGCGTGTCATTCAAATCCTGGCGCGTCGCACCAAGAACAATCCCGCCCTGATTGGGGAGCCGGGTGTCGGCAAAACAGCCATTATCGAAGGGTTGGCTCAACGTATCGTCTATGGCAAGGTGCCAGAAGCTTTGCTTAATAAGCGCGTCCTTCAACTAGACGTAGGCAGCCTGGTCGCCGGCACCATGTACCGCGGTCAGTTTGAAGAGCGGCTCAAGCGCGTCATTGATGAGCTCAAATCAAGCGACTCGATCCTCTTCATTGATGAGGTGCATATGCTGGTAGGAGCCGGTTCGGCGGGCAGTTCTGTTGACGCCGCCAATATTCTGAAGCCGGCGCTGGCACGGGGCGAACTTCAATGTATCGGCGCCACCACTTTAGAAGAGTATCGCAAGTACATAGAGAGCGACGCCGCGCTTGAGCGACGTTTTCAACCTGTCCGGGTGGATGAGCCGACGCCGGAAGAAGCGGTGCAAATCCTCATGGGGATCAAAGGGGCTTACGAACAGCATCACAACCTGATCATTACCGATGAGGCGGTTGAATCGGCCGTAAAATTATCCGCGCGCTACGTTACTGAACGCTTTTTGCCGGATAAGGCGATTGACCTGATTGACGAAAGCTCTTCCCGTGTGCGTCTCTACCGGGGCGTGCAACCCGGCGATATCCGGGAAACCTATGACGCGCTGAGAAGTCTGCGAGAGCGCCGCGAATTGGCTCTGGAAGAAGGCCGATTTGACGAGGCGGCAGCATTACGGGAACAGGAAGACGATCTGCAAAGGCAGCTGGACCTGCTGCGCGCAGTGGAGGCAGATGGTGAAGCGCGTCTATCCGTCACTCCCAAAGATATCGCCGAAGTGCTGGCTATGTGGACCGGAATCCCTGTCGCTCAATTGACTGAGGAAGAATCTGAACGTCTGCTAAAGATGGAAGATACCCTAAGAGAGTATATCGTGGGCCAAGACGAGGCCATCATGGCTATCGCCAAGGCGGTTCGGCGCGCGCGCGCCGGGCTAAAAGACCCGACGCGTCCCATCGGCTCATTTATCTTCCTGGGCCCCACCGGCGTTGGCAAGACGGAACTGACCAAGGCGCTGGCGAAGTTCCTGTTCGGCACGGAGGAGGCTCTGATCCAGCTTGACATGTCCGAGTTTATGGAACGCCACACGGTATCGCGTTTAATCGGCTCCCCGCCCGGCTACGTGGGGTACGAGGATGCCGGGCAATTGACGGAAGCCTTGCGGCGGCGCCCTTACTCGATTGTGGTTTTTGACGAGGTTGAGAAAGCTCACCCGGAAGTTTTCAACGTCTTGCTACAGATCATGGAAGAAGGCCACCTATCCGATTCCAAAGGTCATCGGGTTGACTTCCGCAACGCCATCATCATTCTCACCTCGAATGTGGGCGCTTCCACCTTGAAACGCGGGCCTAATCTGGGCTTCGCCTTCCAGGAAGACCCCACGGCGGGCGAAGACACCAGTCACCGCGATATGCGCAAACAGCTCATGGAAGAGCTAAAGCGCCATTTCCGGCCGGAGTTTATCAACCGCGTAGACAGCATCATTGTATTCCGTCGGCTTACCCAAGAGAACATCATCAAGATTGTAGATATTCTCTTGCGCGAGCTGAATCAGCGGCTGCTAGAATATGCCCTGGCGGTTGAGACCAGCGACGAGGCCAAGACCTGGCTCGGCGAACACGGTTTTGACGCCGAATACGGCGCTCGTCCACTGCGTCGCCTCCTTCAAACTGAAATTGAAGACCGTTTGTCTGATGCGATGTTGGGCAACCAGTTTGTGGCGGGCGACACAATCATCATTGACGTACAAGACGACGTGATCGTTCTGCGAAAGGGCGAGCGCGAGGGTCTTGAAATGGAAGAGGCCGTGCCGCTCTAGGCGCGGCCGGCAGCTTGAAGTGCGCTATGGTTAACGCCCGTCTTTGAGACGGGCGTTTTCATTGAACAGGGCGTCGAGCCAAGCGTTAACTCGGTAGCGGCCAGCCCTGAAGTGACAAGACGGTTATGTTGGAACGACCCGAATTGAGCCAAGTAGACCCGGCAGTGCGCAGCT
>JAYRVN010000261.1:0-8445 GCA_041918535.1 Chloroflexota bacterium | reverse complement strand
TGCCAACCGGGTGTCCCAGAAAGCGTCTTGTCTCCAAACAGGCTATGGCTGCACGATCAGCGCCGGGTCCCCTAATAAGGTCCAGCCGAGAAGCACATCGCGCAGACCAGCCTGAGTCAGCGCCAGGTCAACCTTGGCCGCTTGTAAGGCTTGGCCCAGAGTCGCGCCCGGCGTTGTTATGCGCGGCAGGGCGCGCAAACCAAGCGCCTGATCGGAGCGTGTGTTGGTGATGGTGGTAGCCCCCAACACAGCCGCCGCCCCCCGATCGCCGGCTAATAGGAATTGGTGGGCCAACGTGTTGTTGTATGGGTCCACGTAGTAAGTGTTCCAGCAACCCCACTGCATCACCACAGTCGGCCGCCCCGCGTTGGTGAGGCCGGCGGCATCGCCCGCCGTGAATAGCCCGGCAAAGGTCCAACTGGAGGGTCCGGAATGGCCCATGAAGCTGGTTACGGCCGCGCCCGCGTTGAGGGCGTCTAACAACGCCGCGCGCGCCCCCGCCAGTCCCAGATCATCCAGATAGGCGCGTGTCACGGACCAGTTGGGGCCGAGTTGCGCGGCCACTTCTTCCCCGAAGCCGGTGTATGAGATGTCGCCCTCGTTGGCGTCGGCGGCCAGGATGGCTGTGCCGGCGTAATCTTTGTCAGCATAGGCCAGCGTTTTGCCGATCAGCGTGGCGAGTTCGGCCGAATTTCGCACCGGAAACCGCCCAATGGCGACATCGGGTAACTGGTTGCTGTCGGCATCGGCATACAGCGGATCGAGGGGCGCGAAATCAACATAAGGCTCCGTCCGGCCATAGAGCGATGGAATGAAACTGATTGAACCGAGGCCTAGATAGTCCCGATAATCGTAGGTGTCGCCGCCCACCAGCAAGATATACTCGACACCCATCTGCGTGATGGCATGTTTCAGGTACGTCTTTATGGCCTGCGGATCAAAATTGCCGGCGCTGAACTGGGCGTAGATGTCCTCTACATTGACCACCTTGACCGACAGTCCACGCTGGGTGTGGAACTGTACCAACGGCAATAGCCCATTAAGGAAATCGGGGTGACTAACAATCAGATAATCGGCCGATCCACTGGTGATGTCCTCATAAGGCTGTCCGGCGGCGTAAGTGGGTGTCAGGTAGCTGTTGTCGGCCGTGACCAGATAGGTGGCGCGATCGGCCGAACCGGCGAAGCGACACGCCCATGTCCCGCCGCCTGTGTTGCTCACCTCGACATAGCGCAAGCGTTGAATGCCGGCTTCGTTCAGGCGATAGACCGCGCCGTTGCGACTGGTCAGGCCGGCTACGCGCATAACCTCGCCGCCGGCCTGAAAAGCCAGGCGATTCTCTTGCGCCACAAAATCGCGCGCATGCGTAACGCTGAACTTGTTCAGGTAGATCATGTCCCAACCCACGCCTAGATCGAAGGGCACACGCAACGTCAGCGTATTCGTCCCGTTTTGCAGCAGACCCGGCGGCAAGCTGAGCGTCACCTGATGCACACTCAGAGCGTCAAAAGAATCGTCGGCCAGCAAGACGCCGTTAAGGACCACCTGAACGTGATGATCCGGGTTTTGCTCCCACTCCGTCAGGCCCCACAGGTCCACGTTCAAGATCGGGGCCGGACCGTCGGCGGCCAGATTATCAATCTCAAAGGGGAAATCCTGCGAGAAGGTGGAGCCATAGGCCATCAACAAAGTGTCATACCAGGGATCGCCCCCCGGGGCAATGAAGCTATAGCCGTTCTCGCGCTCGAAGGTTTCCGTATGGATATAGAAAGGTTGGGGCTCGGCGGCCGGGATGGGCGTCTGATCGATGCCGATGCGTAGCGCGCGCGCCGGGTCCGACACCAATTGGTAGACGTTGACGTCTGTGTACAAGCTGTCCGCGGCTTGGCCGTAGAATTCAAAATAGGAACCGGGCCCAAAAAGATTACCGCGCAAGAAGATCGGAACCGGTTCACCGCTATTGAGCAGAGCAATCCGCCGCGCCGGCACGCCCGCCGGATTGAGTCCGTAGGGCACCAGGTCTTCAAAGCGCACCCGATACATGCCGGTTTGATTGACCAGCAGGCGGATGCTGCCGCCGGAGGAGCCGTTGAGAGAGGATTCGGCCGAATCCAACCCGGCCCGATTCTGCGCAATCAAAGCCGTTTGACGTTCGGCCGCAGCCTGGGCATGCGTCGCGCCAACCTGCCTCCAGTCAATGGGATCGGGTTCGATGGCGGTGCCTTCGCTTTCGCCTAGAGCAAACGGGCCGTGCAGCCGTGTGTTGCCCTGGAAGTCAACGTCCTCCAGCCAGAAACGTGCGCCGGGCGTTCCCTTCACCCGATACTCGTAGCGCTGAGGCGTTGTGGTGCTGACGGCATGGGACACGATCAGGCGCTCATTCAACTGTTGCCGGCCCGCCTCCGTTTCCGCGTACAGGTTAAAGCCCACATTGCCGGCTTCTGTCGTCGTCGTCCAGCGGAACACGGTTTCATCCCTCTGTTGCGCGCTCTCAAAATGCGCTACCGTCACCGGCAACACCGCCATCTCGCAAGCGTGAGCAATCACATTCGGCGCATACACATAGCTGAAGCCCGGTGGATAGTTGCTATCGAGGTAGTAATCCAGTGGGATGGAAGAGTAAACGACCTTGCCATACCCATATTGGTAGGAGAAGGTCACGATCTCATCGGGATTGCCGCGCGTCAGAATCGGGCGGGCCGTGAAGGGCAGCGAATTGGCATAGGTGAAGCCATGTGATGAAGATGAGCCGCCATCCAGCGTGGAGTTATCCAACGCGCCCCCAGGGCCGCTTGTAATGCTGGTTGTGTAATCCCGGACATCAATATTGGCGTCGTCGCCGAAGTCGCGCACGATGTTGAAGCTGCCGCCGCCGGGCAGGATGGTTTCAGCCCCATCTACATAACGGTCGTGAATGATCAACACCATCCCGTTAGACACGGCTGTGGCAATGCTGCCGAGATTGCTGACATATTCACTCCCATAGCCGCCGTTATCCGGATTCTGGACATACAAAACATTGATCCCGGTCAGGTCGGCGGTGCTTACGTTGGACAAGAAACGCGCCGTCTTACCCGCCGTGGCAATAGAATTTACCTGATTGCCGTTGCCCTGGCCGAGTGACATGTCGTAATAGCCGACTGTATTACATGGATAGCCGGAGACCGTGATCGTAACATTGTCAATCATCCACCCAAAAAACTGGTTGACGACGCCATCAATGGTGTCAAATCGAAAGCGCAGCAGGATGTTTTGGCCGAGGTAGCCGTTAAGGCTATAACTGGACGTATACCAAACATTCTCCGTGCCTAACTGACCGAGGGGGTACCAGTTCGCACCGCCATTGTTGGAAATCTCTACCCAGCGCTGATCATAGTAACAAGCGCTGCCGCACTCGGTTTGTTCAAAGCTGGAAAAACTTAGTGTGGCGCCGGAGGCGTTGGGCGGCAACGGCACACTCGAGAGCATGGTGAGGGTGCCGTTGGAATAGCCTGCGTCAAATGTGCAGGCGCCGTCGAGTCCATAATAGGCGGCATAAACTGGGCTGGGCAAAGGTGTTCGCATCGCGCCGCAGGGGTCGTATTGAGATTCAAGATTCCACAGACCCGAAGCCGACCAATTGCCGAACCCGGTTTCGAAGCCTTCGATGAACAGCGTATTCAGCGGTATCGGCTCAGCGACTCCACTGCTGCAGCTGACACTGTAATAGGTCCCGTTCCAAAAGCTATATTCGCCGTACATATACCAGTAGAGGCCCCAGGGGCTGCCGCCGCAATCATTCACGGTTACATTGACGGTGAAGGAATAGGAGTAGCCCGGCGCCCAGGCCCCACAAAAGTAGGGGTCGTATGTGTAGGCATACCAGTAGGCTGTCTGCCCATAATAACTTGATCCATAGTACTGCGGGTAGCACCCGTACCACTCATAGTTCATGTTGGTGTAGTTTATGGTCCAATTGGGTGGCAATTGAATTTCGAAGTCGTACATCGTCTCGTAAGAGTAGTTACTGCCAACATAAAGATAAATGGTCAGATCGACGGTTTGGCCCTGGGTTACCGGTGAGGGGTTAACCCAGTAAACATAACTGCCTTCGAGGTCTTGCGTGCCAGGCGGGCTAAGTTGAGAGCCCGCCGCGGGCGGGCGCTGTTCATGCGGCGGCGGCATGGGTCGTTGGGGGCGCGCGTCGGGCGCGAAAGGCGCCGGCAGTTGTGGGGCTGCCGGCTGGGCGCGGTCAGGCGCTACAGGACCTAATGGAAACGGCGAGTCACTTTGCGGGTCTCGCGGCGCTACGGGTGCCGGCGTCGAGTAAGGCGTCCGGCCCGGTTGCGCCTTGGGCAGCGCTTCCACCCCCTGGGCGAGGGCGGCGGGTTGCCGATTAGAAAAGGGGATGAACAAGAGAGTCAAGAACAGAATGAAGGACAGTGATCGGATCGGCTTTCCCCAATGAGGTTTCATTTTTTCACCTACGAGAAATAAGGGCTTGATGCATTTTGACAGACGGCGATGATGATCGCTAGTTGGACTTTTCGGCTGCGGCTATCCCCATGGGCAACGGCGTTCGGAGTGGTTTCACTGGTTCCGGCGCCTGTCGGATGATGGTTGATGCCTGGAAATTGGACCGGTACAATAGGTTGCCCGATGATGCACCTCCGGAAAAGAACCCAAAAGTAAACATCCCTAACGGATAATAGACCGCCAAATCAGGTTGTGGTCACTGCGCCCAAGTGGAAACGGCGGGATTGGTACCTGAAGATAGTTTCGGCCGATATTTCCCACTTCTACTCGGCGCCTCAACCACACGTTGCTCCTCATTATAACCCGATTCACTGGAAACTCTAACCGATTGCCTGCGGCCAAATTCGTTTTTATGTAGCCGACCTAAGCGTATCCTGGCGATCCTTTGCAGTTGTCGCGCTTTCGTTATAATCATGCTATCTCATTGGATTTATTAGCTAGATGGATTGCATCATCTTATGTCTACGAATTGGCCGGTTGTTTTCGTTTCATCCCATGTCCTTTTTCGTCAACTGGCAGACGAGGCTGTTTTGCTCGACCTGGAGGCCGGACAATACTTTGGCCTGAATAGCGTCGGCGCGCGCGTCTGGCAACTTCTGATGGATGGACATCAGTTGTCGGCAGTTTTCACCACGCTAGTGGCTGAATACGCAGTGGCGCCGGACATCCTGGCGCGGGACTTAGAGGAGCTAATCGCCGACTTGCTCCAGGCGGGTTTGTTGACAGCCCGCCCTGAAGCAGAACCGCTGCCCCCCGCCGCCGCGCGGGAGATTGCCGGCCGGCCCTGATCCCAGAGCCCATCCGAAGACACACTGCGCCTGACATCGTTTCCCACTGATTCGGATCGGCCCCAAGCCTAGATTGCCGTGATCCAGCCTTATCCGCCGCTCCCTACCCTGGCCACGCAACTCCCGATTCCGGCGCTGACGGCGTCCCAATGGTTGGCGCTGGCAGCGGAAGCGGAGAGCGCCGGTCTGGCGCCCTTGCTCTATGTCAGGTTGACTGAGCGCGGCGCAGACCAGGTTCCCGCGCCGGCGCGGGAGAGATTGCGGCAGGTGTATGCGGCGACGGGTTTGCGCTACCTATTGCTGCAAACAGCCTGGGGCGAGGTGCTGGCGGCTTTGCAGGCGGCGCACATTCGGGTGATGGTTTTGAAGGGGGCGGCGTTGTTGAGCCAGGTTTATACAGACCCGGCGATTCGGCCGATTCGCGATCTCGACCTCCTCATTACTTTCGACCAGTTCCCTCAGGCCCAAAGCCTGCTGCGCCGCCTCGGCTTCGCCCCCCAATACGTCCGCCCGTTCACTGACCGCTCCGGGTTGTGCTGGAATGAGCAAGCCTTCATGCGCCCTGGCGCGCCGGAGGCCCAGGTTGAATTGCATTGGGCGTTGTTGGACATTCCACGCTACGCGCCACACCTTAACCTGACCACGTTATGGGAGCGCGGCCGGCCGATCACCGTGGCCGGCGTGGCGACCCGCGGCCTGGGTTTAGAGGATAGCCTGTTACACTTGTCAGCCCACCACCTCTATCACCACCAGGCGCAGGCCGAATTGGCGATATTAGACATAACGCAGGTTGTTTTCTGCCATCAAGATGATATAAACTGGTCGTTTGTGTTACAGCAGGCTCAAACGTTGCACTTGAGCCTGGCTTTGCGAGTCAGTCTGGCGGCTGCCGCCGGGCTGTGGGCTGCGCCGGTGCCCGATTGGGTGCTGGGGCAACTGGCCCGGGCCACCGTGAGCCTGCGTGAACGGTGGTGGACGGCCGCGCAAGGCAGCGAATTTCTCAAGCTATTGCGCACATGGCTGGCATTACCGACGTTGTCGTTACAACTGATCTACGCTTGGAAGCAGCTTTTCCCGGATCGGGCCTATCTGGAATGGCGTTATGCGGGCACAGCGGCATCCTCCCTGTGGGGGTTGTATGGGCGGCGTCTGGCGGGCGCGGCAGCGCACTTGCGGCAAGAGTTGCGCGCGCGCATCGGATAACTGACCGGCTTTCCGGTCGCAGGCGGTAAATGGACTTCCCGTATGTCGGAAGGGCGGAGCATGGGCGGCGGTTGGGGCGCGACGGCGCAGTCGGGCAGGGGGATATGGTCGCAATTGCGGCTGTATCAGGCGCGGCAGGCCAGTGGTTTCGGCCGATTTTTGCTCGAACAATCCCTCACCACACTGCTTGGCTGGCTGCCTTCTCTGCCCGGCATGGCCGCGCGCGGCCTGGCCTATCGCTTGATCCTGCGCCTCGACGGCTGGGTGGCCATCGAGAAAAATGTGCGACTGCGTTTTGCCGGCAACATCCGCTTGGGGCGTGGCGTCTATTTGGATGAAAACACCTATTTGCACGCCTGCCCGAACGGGATTGAAATCGGCGCGGACACGCTGGTGATGCATGGGGCAATCTTGCACGTGTATAACTTTCGGGAGTTGCCGCGCGCGGGGATTCGGATCGGCCGAAACAGTCTCATCGGCGAATATACCGTCATTCGCGGCCAGGGCGGCGTGACCATCGGCGACCGGGTTTATACCTCGCCGCACACCCAGATCATCGCCGTCAACCACGTGTTTGACGATCCAAACCGCTCTTTCACCGAGCAAGGCATCACCGCCGAGGGCATCATCATTGAGGATGATGTCTGGCTTGGCGCCGGCGCGATCATCACCGATGGCGTACGCGTCGGGCGCGGCGCAGTCGTGGCTGCGGGTGCAGTGGTCACGCATGACGTGCCGCCGCACACCGTAGTTGGCGGCGTCCCGGCGCGGGTTTTGCGCCACATCACAGCCTAAAAAACCACTCTTCACTGAGGAATCTCCCATGAGCAAAGGACGATTGGAAGCGTTTAGCGACGGCGTGTTCGCCATTATCATCACGATCATGGTTCTGGAGCTAAAGGTTCCGCATGGCGCAGACTGGGCCGCCCTGCGCTCCCTCTTGCCGGTTCTGGTGAGCTATGTGCTCAGCTTTACCTTGGTTGCCATTTACTGGAACAATCACCACCACATGCTACATGCCGCGCACCGGGTGAACGGGCCGGTGCTGTGGACGAACATGCACTTGCTTTTCTGGTTATCGCTGATGCCGTTTGCCACCGGTTGGATGGGCGAAAACAACTTCGCCACCTTACCGGTGGCCTTGTATGGCTTGGTGCAACTAATGGCCGGCTTCGCCTACTATTTGCTCTCGCGCGCCCTGGTGCGCCTGCACGGGCCGGAATCGCCTCTGGCTATGGCTCTGGGCCGCGACTACAAAGGGTTGCTTTCCCTTGTCATGTATGCTGTGGCCATTCCCTTGGCATTTGTCAATGCCTGGATAGCTTTCGGTTTGTATGTGTTGGTGGCTGTTTTGTGGTTTATCCCCGACCGGCGTATCGAGAACGCTCTCGTGCGGTGACCGACGGCCGACGGCTCTTGCCGCCTCCATGACGACACTTTCAGTGATTATTCCGGCCTATAACGAGGAAGACGGCATTGCGGCTATTGTCCAACGCGTGTTGGCGACGGAACCCGCTTTGCTGGCGGCGGGGGTGAGCGCTCTGGAGGTGTTGGTGGTGGATGACGGTTCGGCCGATCGCACGCCCGCCATTGCCGCCCAACTGGCCGCCGAACATCCCCATCTACGCCATATACGCCACCTGCGCAATCGCGGCTACGGCGCGGCCCTGAAGACCGGCTTCGCCCAGGCGGGCGGCGAGTTGATCGGCTTTCTCGACGCCGACGGCACCTATCCGCCGGAGTATTTTCCCCAACTCTGCCGGGCTGCCCTGAATGGCGCCGATCTCGTCATTGGCTCGCGCATGATCGGCGCCGACAGCCGGATGCCCGTCACACGCAAGGCCGGCAACCTCTTTTTCGCCCGCCTGCTCAGCCTGATCGGTCGCCAGCGCGTGAGCGATAGCGCCAGCGGTATGCGCGTTTTCAAGCGCGAGGCCCT
>JAYRVN010000260.1:0-14568 GCA_041918535.1 Chloroflexota bacterium | reverse complement strand
GAAGAGGAACGCTTAGAATTGATCTTGCCGTTGGTTAAACGCTACGGCGCGGCCGTCGTTGGCCTGGCGCATGACGAGAGCGGCATCTCCGACGACCCGGCAGTGCGGCTGGCGGCAGCGCGCAAAATCGTGCAGCGGGCGCAAGATCACGGCATCCCGGCGGCCGATGTTTTGATTGACCCGTTGGTGATGCCCATCGGGGCGAACGGCTTGGCCGGGCGGCAAACGCTCGACATCTTGCGGCGTTGCCGGGATGAGCTGGGAGTGAACAGTTGCTGTGGGGCGAGCAATATCTCCTTTGGCTTGCCCAACCGCGTGGCGCTGAACGCCGCCTTCCTGGCGATGGCCGTGGGGGCGGGGCTGACTTCCGCCATCACCAATCCGCTGGAGCCGGAAATCCGGCAAGCGATCCTGGCGGCGAATATGGTGTTGGGTCGGGATGAAAATTGTCGGGCGTGGCTTGAGGCGAGTCGCCCTCCGGCTGTGGAGGGGCGGGCGCGGCGGCGGCGACAAGGGGCGTGATGGGAAAAAATCGGCCGAAAATCCCCCCTTTTCGCTATGCCGCAATCCCTTTCCCAGATAAACTACACCCATGACGCTCAAAATCGAACCGACCCTTCTGCCCTTTTTCAAGCCGCGCGGCGTCGTCATCATTGGCGCTTCGCAAAACCCCACCAAACTCGGTTTCGGGCTGGCCCGCAACCTGGTGCAAAGCGGTTACCAGGGAGCGATCCACTTCGTCAGTCCGCGCGGCGGTGCACTCCTGGAGCGCCCCGTCTACCCCACCATCGCCGAAGTTCCCGCGCCGGTTGACCTCGCCGTTCTCCTCGTCCCCGCGCCCGAAATGCCGCAGACAGTGGCAGCTTGTGGTCAGCGCGGCATCCGGGCAGCCATTATAGCCGCCGGCGGTTTCCGCGAGACCGGCCCGGAAGGGGCGGCTTTGGAGGCGCATTGTCTGCGCGTGGCCCGTGAATATGGGATGCGTCTGTTAGGCCCCAATTGCATCGGCCTGCTAGACACTCACCTGCCGCTGGACACGACCTTTTTGCCGCCGCCCGGCCCCACGCCGGGAGATGTGGCCTTCATTTCCCACTCCGGGGCCATTTGCGCCGCCGTCATTGACTGGGCGCGGGGGCAAGGTTTTGGGCTGTCGCGGTTGGTAAGCATGGGCAACCAGGTGGACATCTGTGAAACGGACATGCTGGCTTCGGTGGCGGCCGACCCGCACACCCGCGTGATCACCCTCTATCTGGAAGGCATTCGCGATGGGCGTCAATTCGTCCAGGCCGCCGGGCGCGTGACCCGCGAGAAGCCGATTGTGGCGCTCAAGGTAGGGCGGCATAGCGGCGGCAGGCAGGCGGTGGCCTCACACACCGGCGCGCTGGCGGGGCAAGAATCTGCCTACGATGCCGCATTCCGGCGCAGCGGGGTGATTCGCGCCGATACCAGTGAAGAGTTGTTTGACTGGGCGCGGGCGCTGGCCTGGTGTCCGTTGCCGTCGGGGCGGCGCGTGGCTGTGCTGACCAACGCGGGCGGGCCGGGTGTGACGGCGGTGGACGCCATTGAAACCCACGGGCTAGAACTGGCAACGCTGCAAGCAGAAACCCAGCGCGCTCTCAGCCGCAGCCTGCCGCCCGCCGCCAGCATCAGGAATCCGGTGGAGATGTTGGCCTCGGCCGCGCCGGAAGATTACGCCCATAGTTTACGCCTCTTGTTGGCTGATCCCGGTGTGGATAGTGTGCTGGTGATTTTGCCGCCGCCGCCCATGCATGCCGCCGGCGGGGTGGCGCGCTCGATCATTCCCTTCATTGTGGCGGCGCGCAAGCCGGTTCTGGTGGCGCTGATGGGCGAGCGCATGATTCAAGAAGCGGTGGAGTATTTTCGCGCGGCGCGGGTGGTGGAGTATCGCTTCCCGGAGCGGGCAGTGGCGGCGCTGGCGGTGTTGGCGCAGCGCGCGGAGTATCTGGCTGCCGGGCCGGATCAGCTGCCGGGCCGGGTGAGCGGCGTGTCACGCGCGCGGGCGCAGCGGGCGTTGCGCCAGGATCAGGCAGAGGCAGGGGAGTGGTTTTCGGCCGAAACCGTCACCTCTTTACTCGCCGCTTATGGCATTCCCACCCTCCCCACCGCCCTGGCCCACACTCCCGCCGAAGCCGTCGCCCACGCCGAAAGCCTCGGCTATCCCGTCGTCCTGAAAATCGCCTCCCCCGACATCCCCCACAAATCGGACATCGGCGGCGTGTTGTTGAACCTGCGCGATGCCGCCGCCGTGCGCCAGGGCGTAGAGACCCTGCAACGCCGCGCCGCCGACGCCGCGCCGCAAGCGCGCGTGCTCGGCGTGCAGGTGCAACGCCTGATCCCGCCAGGGCAAGATGTCATCGTCGGCGTCGTGCGCGACCCGCAGTTCGGCCCGCTGCTGATGTTTGGCTCCGGCGGGGTGGAAGTGGAAGGCTTGAAAGATGTGGCCTTCGCGCTGGCCCCCCTTGGCCGCGCCGAGGCGCAGATGGTGTTGGCGCGCACCTGGGCCGGGCGTAAGCTGGCCGGTTTTCGCCATTTGCCGCCGGCCGATGTTGCGGCGGTGGTGAATATTCTGCTACGCCTGGGTCAACTTTCGGCCGATTTACCCGAGCTACACGAAATTGAAATTAACCCGCTACGTGTTTTGGAAGCCGGGCAAGGCGCTTTCGCGCTCGACGTCCGCGCGCGGCGCAGCGCCGCTTGATCGCCTGTCCATTTCAACCGATATGATCCCGCCCCTGACCCGCCTCACCCAACGACTCAAACGCGCCTTTCGCCGCGCCCCTCAACCTAGCCTGCCCCCGCTCCGCCCCGCCGCCTCGACCGCCGCCCAGGCCGACGAATTCAGGCGACGGGTGGTAACTGTCGCCGAGGGTGTTCACGTCGCCATCGGTTATGGCCTGGCTAACGCCATCCTGTTGGAAGGGACGGACAGGACAATCCTGGTGGACACGCTGGAAAGCGTCGAGGCGGCGCGTGAAGTCAAGGCTGCGTTCGACAAGCTCAGCGCCAAACCGTTGCAGGCGATCATTCTCACCCATCATCATACCGATCACATCTCCGGCGCGGGCGTGTGGGGCGCCGACCAGCCGCTTGAGGTCATTGCCCACGCTACGTTGACGGCCCAAATGGATCGGGTGGCCGGCATTTTGCGCCCGATCATCTCGCGACGCAGTTTGCGCCAATTTGGGGTGTATCTGGGCGAGGCCGCGGCCGGCGCGGGAATCGGGCTGGCGTTGCGTACAAACGCGCAGGCGAGCATGGCCCCGCTGCGCCCCACGCGCACGTTCGACGAGCAGTTGAACTTGGAGATCGCCGGGCTGCGTCTGGAACTCATCCACACTCCAGGCGAGACGGATGATCAGATTTCGATCTGGCTGCCGGACAAGCGGGTGATGATTTCGGCCGATAATTATTATCGCGCCTTCCCTAACCTGTACGCCATCCGCGGCACCGCCTACCGCGACGTTATGCAATGGGTGCATAGCCTGGATCGGGTGCGCGACTATCGCCCCGACATTCTCATCCCCGGCCACGGTCGCCCCGTCTTCGGGGCCGAGACGATTTATCTGGCTCTCACCGACTATCGCGACGCCATTCAATACGTTCACGACCAGACGGTGCGCGGCATGAATGCCGGCCTGACGCCCGACGAATTAGTCGCTCGCCTCCAATTACCGCCCCATCTGGCTCAATCGCCCCATCTGGTGGAGGTGTATGGCAGTGTGGCCTGGTCGGCGCGCGCCATTTTTGACGGCTACCTGGGGTGGTTCAACGGCCAACCCTCCTCGCTAGAGCCATTGCCGCCGGCGCGCCGCGCGGCGCATCTGAGCGCATTGGCGGGGGGAGTGGAAGGATTGCATCAGGCTGCCGCGCACGCCCTGGCCGCCCATGAGTGGCAATGGGCGTTGGAATTGACCGACGCGGCGTTGGGGTTGGATTCGGCCGATTCTGTGGCGCGACAACAGCGGGTGCAGGCGCTAACCGCCCTCGGCGACGGCCATCCCAACGCCAATGCGCGCAACTACTATCTCACCGCGGCCCTGGAATTACAGGGGCTAGAAATTCCGATCATTCGCCCCAGCCAATCAGCCCCGGCCGTCATCCAGGCCATGCCGTTGAGCTTGTTCTTCGCCGCGCTGGCCGTGCGCCTGAACCCGGACAAAAGCCAGGCAGTGGATCAGTGCGTCGGCTTTCATTTCCCGGATTGCGCGACCGACTACACCTTGCATGTACGGCGCGGCGTGGCCGAAGTGCGCCCGCGCTTTCCAGAGCGGCCCGATATCACCGTGACCCTGCCCTCGACGCTGTGGAAGGAGATGCTGGCGGGGCTGCGTTCGCCGGCCACGACGCTGGTCAGGGGTGAGGTGCAGGTGACGGGGGGCGTGTGGTCGTTGGCGCAGGTTCTGGCTCTGTTTGAGCAGGATTGAGCGGCCTCGCCTGGAGTACGGATATGCCGGCGGACGCCTATGACTACTCAAAAGACGACTGACAAGCAAAATGCTCTCGCCCCTTGAGATTATCCACGGATTTGACGCCCCCCCGGCTGTTCGACCGTGCGGGGTCACAATCGTGTGTTGTTCACTGAGGATCCGAGATCAACTGTCGGCAAAGACTTCCCTCAAAAGGATTTTCTTGAGATTCTGTCTATGTGAAATACCCTCGACAATGATGTAGCCGAAGTCGAGGAGAATCCAGGCCAGCCAATAAACAAAAGGAATCCAGCCGATCATAGCGAGAACCAGCAAAGTCAAACTCCCTAGATTCCGATCTCTCAGAAAGAATACGCTGTTTCTTTGCCATCTAGGCGCTTTGATCTTGAAATCATCCCGTTTCAAAGCCTTTTTGGCAAATTCGGCGCAAATTTCATCTGCCGTCAAGACGATAATGATGATTGTGAAAAGAATCGGATCGATCGTTAGATAGATATCAAGCAGAAACACCAGAATAATATAGCCTCCGGAAGCCGCCACGAAAGGAGTGCCGGCTGTTTTTCCGGCTATGGAAACGCTAACGATAAGCGCCAAGAATAGGGTTGCGCTTAAATAGCTTGTCAAAGAAAGCCCTAGCATGAGCAACAGTCCAATAGCTGTAGCGAACACTGCCATCGGTTTTGGAAACCTGTTTTCGTCGTAGGCCTCATCCACATATTTCAGAATAGCGCCAATCAGGAAAAATGGCGTCAGTAACAGGACTGTACTTGCCAAAGTCGCCAAGAATGACTTTTGAACCAAATAAGACTGAACGATTGAAAAAGCCAGAGTAACCAGAGCAACCAGTAGTAGGCTAAAGATCACAATATTTTTCGGCCGATACGCTTCCTTATGCGTGATATCTTGTTCGAAATGATTCATAATTTCAGTTCGTACACGTAGGATTCCCCGGATGTCCCAGAATACTCTTGCTGCAAGGGTGAATAGAATGTGCCTTTGATCGTAAACCCGAAATGTTGGAAGAACCCATAATTGCACTCTTTGTCAGTCTCCAACGTAATTCTGGTAACCTGTAACGTTTTGCAATGGGCGATGTAGGCGTTCATTAAGGCTTTCCCGTAGCCTTTGCCCTGGATTCGCGGGTCAACGGCCAGCAAGTTCGCCTCATTGACTCGCGTCGGTTCAACGGCTCTTCGATTCTTCTCGTGTACACCAATGATCCTGGCATAGTAGAGCTTCTTTTTGAGCGGGACCCCCTGCAAAGCCAATAACCGGTACAAGAACTTCACACCCCCCCACATCCCGCTATACTCATTTCTGACTAAATGGTCATCGCCACATTTTCCAAAGAGAAACCCGACGACACGGCCGTCCTCTTCCATAACGACACAGAAGTTACTCGCGGCCAAACTCACGCCAATATACATCTGCTTGAAGAGGTCTGATAAGGGTTGCGGTGGGAACTTCCTGTCGAAATCCCACACCTGATTGATAATTTCGGCACAGGCTGGAAAGTCATGATCAGTATACGTTCTTAGCATGCTAGGGCATCATCACTGTCTTGACCCAACGGAAGCATCACCCGCTCGGCGGGTCTAGTCCAACAAGGCTACTAACCCGAACCTATGCGACGCTACGGCGCTGGTACACCAGGGCAATAGCCGAGTCGGGTACAGGCAGGGTTGGGCGCACTTGTGCCAACTAAAACCTTGCCCGACTTTCTCGAATGGCTTCAAGGATGTCGAGTTTAGTTATCGGAAGCTTGACACTGCGTACATCAAAAGGTGATGTTCTGAAAGGTTGCTCTGGACGAATGATGAACACGCGCCCATCCCTGCTTCTAAATTTGACTTGCCCTTCACTTAAGGCCCTTTCCAATAAAACCGAAAGCCGCTCTCGAGCTTCGGCATAAGAATAAACCATCATGGCTCCACCTCAATGACTTGAATACCCTCACGCTTTGCGATGTCAATCAGACTCTTATTCGCCGGCAATTACCGCAATCACGGTTGAGGGATCAACGACGATTCTCATGGAAGGTAGATTGTCTCCTGCTCGAGTTTTCACACACGGTTACATGCATGCGCCCAACGGTCGGGTTCGGGCGCGGGACAGTTTTCGCTGTCGCCTGCAATCCCACCGGGCGGCCAGCCACCTTTCAATCCACGATGACCATCGCTCTGGCCATTGGCACGCCGGGTTGGGCGCGATCTTGGCACATCTGATTACCGGCTGCCGTCGCACGTGTGGTTTGAAGGCGAAAACTCACCTACAGATGGTGGCGACGCCAACTTGCCTAAGTTCACCGCCTACAACATTTCCAAATGGCTGTTGCCTTGCAGGGTGGCAATGTCAATATCGGCTATGCAGCGCACTTTCACGTAATTGAGGGTGAGACCGCCTGCCAAGTGAACAACGCCACTGGGCTTGTCGAAATCGGCTTGGCGAAGACCTACGTTGTTCGTCTTGAGTTTTCCCAGCATAAAATCTAATTCGGGGAACGCAAGCGGCACATACCCACTATCAATGGCCTTTTTTAGCGCCTCGGCCGACTCGACCAGCGTAACAACTGGATGATCTCCCTCTACAAGTCTTTCCGTCGTTTCGTCGTATTCTGGAATGTCGAACTCGAGCACCTCTTTGCAATACGCTATCCACTCAGGCGTGACTCGGTCAAAGACGATGTTCTCGTCTATGAATTCGGTGACGACATAATTCTCTTGCAGATAAAGTAGGTCATCGTCGGTCAATGGGCGCGTCGCCTGCCCTTCTTTGCCTTCCGCGTCTGCCTTCATCTGCTGATAGCGTTCAACGGCTGCCCCTACCAAATGGTACCCGCGCAACTGCTGAAGCGAGTAAGCCTTGCAATATCTGCCCATCGTAGCCATGTCAGTGCCTCCTTTGGATTGTCGGATTGGTTTACGTATGCACCTGAGTTTCATAGCGCCCAACAGGGCGTATCAGTGGTTAGCCGAGACCACAGGCCAGTTCGCTGGACCCAGCCATACCTCGTCTTACGCGGTATGAATAGCAACAAAGTTCAGGCGAACATCGGTACAACTTGCGCTCAGTCTACAATAAGGCATGGAGCCTGTCAAGCACATGCGACTACCGTTCCCGCGTACTAGCGAGCGGCTTGATTTTTTGACGGCGCGCCGGTATACTAAACACAGATTACCAATTAGAGAAAGACGTGGATTGGGAGGAGTAAGCGGCAAGCGCGCCTCAGAGAGTCAGGGCCATTGGCTGTGAGCCCTGGCAGCGAACGACCCGCTGAATGTCGCCCATGAGTCGCCCGGCTGAAAGGTGTAGGCCGGGCCGGGTCCGCCCGTTAGCGCGAAGAGCGCCGTTCCCGGCCGTGGCCGGCGACGGAATAAAGGTGGTACCGCGTGAGAGTGAAGCTCTCTCGTCCTTTTGGCGAGAGGGCTTTTTTTATGGCGGTCGGCGAGGCAAGATGCGACGCTGTGATTTTCGGTGGATGATGAAGGTGTTCAGGCGGGATTCGGCCGAATCCGTCGCCGTTCTCCGCCTGCCCATCCTCCGCCGCCGGGGGTGGGCAGGCCATAGCCACGCGGCGCAACCCGACCCACTGAAACAGAACATTTGAGGAATCTGATGACCCACAACATGCCCAAAGCGTATGATTTCAAGACCACCGAAGAGCGGCTCTACCGCTGGTGGGAAGAGAACGGCTGGTTCAAACCGGAATGCCGCCCCGCCGACGCCCAACCGTTTGTGATTTCCATCCCGCCGCCCAACGTGACCGGCGAGTTGCACATGGGCCACGCCATGTTTGTGGCCCTGGAGGATTTGATGATCCGGCGCGCGCGCATGCAGGGCTGCGCCGCCCTGTGGCTTCCCGGCACCGACCATGCCGGCATCGCCACTCAATTACAGGTGGAAAAACATCTGCTGCGCACGCTAGAAATGACGCGGGAAGAGATCGGCCGCACGGAATTTCTGCGCCACACCTGGGCCTGGAAGGAAAAGTACGGGGGCCAGATTATCCACCAATTGCGCAGCCTGGGCGCTTCGGCCGATTGGGAGCGCACGCGTTTCACCCTGGATGACGGCCTCTCGCGCGCCGTGCGCGAAGCCTTCCTGCGCCTCCATCGCCTGGGGCTGATCTATCGCGACGAATACCTGGTGAACTGGTCGCCGGGGCTGCAAACGGCCGTGTCCGATCTGGAGGTGGAGTATAGCGAAGAGCCCGGATTGCTGTATTACTTCAACTACCCGGTGGAAGGGGGCGGCGCGATCCCCGTGGCGACCACGCGGCCGGAGACCATTCTGGGGGATACGGCGGTGGCGGTGCATCCGGAGGATGAGCGCTATCAGGCGTTTATCGGCCGAATGGCCCTGGTGCCGATGTTGAATCGGCCGATTCCCATCATCGCCGACCCCTATGTAGACCGCGCCTTCGGCACCGGCGCGCTCAAAATCACCCCCGGCCACGACGCCAACGACTTCGCCATCGGCCAACGGCATGGCCTGGCCGTCATCAACGTCATGCACAAAGACGCCAGCATGAACGCCAACGCCGGCCCCTACGCCGGCCTGGAGCGTTTCGCCTGCCGCGAACGGCTGTGGGCAGACATGCAAGCCGCCGGGCTGACGCTGCGCACCGAGCCCTACACCCTCAACGTGCCGCGCAGCCAACGGGGCGGCGAAATCATCGAGCCGTTGGTGAGCAAACAATGGTTTGTCAACGCCGAGCCGATGGCGCAACTCGCCCTGGCCGCCGTGCGCAGCGGGCGCATTCGCATCGTGCCGGAGCGCTTTAACAAGGTGTGGGAGAACTGGCTCACCGGCATCCGCCCCTGGTGCATCAGCCGCCAATTGTGGTGGGGCCATCGCATCCCGGTGTGGTATGTGAACGGCGACGAACGGCTGACCATCACCGCCCAGGATGAGGCGGAGGCCTACGCGCAGGCGCGCGCGCGCTATGGCGAGGATGTGCGCCTGGAGCAAGACCCCGACGTGCTGGATACCTGGTTCTCCAGCGCCTTGTGGCCGTTCAGCACCCTGGGCTGGCCGGAGGAGACGCCTGACCTGCAGCGCTTCTATCCCACGGCGGTGTTAGAGACGGGCTACGACATCCTCTTCTTCTGGGTGGCGCGGATGGTGATGGCGGCCGCCCTGTTCACCAATGACATCCCCTTCCACACCATCTATCTGCACGGCCTGGTGCGCGATGGGGATGGGCGCAAGATGAGCAAGACGGCGGGCAACGTAATAGACCCGCTGGAAGTGACGGGCGAATACGGCACCGATGCCTTGCGTTTTACCTTGCTCACCGGCGGCGCGCCCGGCAATGATATGAATCTGGCCTTGAGCAAGGTGGAGGGCAACCGCAACTTCGCTAACAAACTGTGGAATACCGCCCGCTTCATCGTGTCCAATCTGGACAAGGCGAGTCGCGCCGACCGGCCGGCGCAACCGAATTACACCGCCGCCGACAAATGGATCATCACCCGCTTGAGCGAGATGACCACCAGCGTGAATCGCTTGCTGGACGGCTATCAGTTCGGCGAAGCGGGGCGACAGGTGTATGACTTTCTGTGGTCGGATTTCGCCGACTGGTATATCGAGGCGGCTAAGGTGCAATTGCGGGAAGGCGGATCGCGCGCCTGGCAAACGCTGGCGGTGTTGCGCCGGGTGTTGGATGATGGGCTGCGTCTGTTGCATCCGTTTATTCCCTATGTGACGGAAGAGACGTGGCAACAGTTGAAGCAAGCCTTTGTGGCGGCCGATCTGGGCATGGCCCCGGCAGGCGGCTGGCCGGAAGCGTTGATCATTGCCGATTGGCCGGCCGCTTCCACCTTTTCGGCCCCGGAATCGGCCGAATTTGAACGCCTGCGTGACTTGATTCGGGGCATCCGGGCGGCGCGACAGGAGTACGCGGTGGACCCGGCGCGCTATATCCCGGCCACGATTGTGGCGGCCGCCGACAAGTTGGCGAGTTGGCGGCGGGATCGGGGGTTGTTGGCGGCGCTGGCCCGGCTGGATGAGGCGCACTTGGTATTGACGGATTCGGCCGAACCGCCCGCCCAGGTGGTGACGGTGGCCTTAGGCGATGTCACCTGCTATTTGCCCTTGGCGGGCATGGTGGACACGGCCAAGGAAAGGGAGCGGTTGGAGAAAGAATCGGCCGAAATCCGGACTCAAATCGAGCGCCTGACCGCGCTGCTCAATGGCTCCTTCGCCCAACGCGCCCCGGCCCACCTGGTAGCGCAAGAGCGGGATAAGCTCGCCCGCCTGGAAGCCAGCCTGGCCGAGCGCCTGGCTCGACTGGCCTGAAACCGACGAAGGAGGTTATCCGATGAACCGATGTCCATGGGTTGGGAATGATCCGTTCATGTCGGCCTACCACGATGCGGAATGGGGCGTTCCTGTGCATGACGACCGCCGGCTCTTTGAGTTCCTCACTCTGGAAGGCGCGCAGGCGGGGCTGAGCTGGCGCACCATTTTGCAGAAACGCCCGGCGTACCGCGCCGCGTTTGACAACTTCGACCCGGCGACAGTGGCGGCCTATGGGCCGGACAAAACGGCCGCGTTGCTGGCAAACCCCGGCATTGTACGCAACCGGGCCAAAATCGCCGCGGCCATCGGCAACGCCCGGGCTCTCATTCAGGTGCAGGCCGAATATGGCAGCTTCGACCGCTATATCTGGCAGTTTGTCGGCGGTCGGCCGCGCCAAAATGCCTGGCGCACCCTGGCCGATTTCCCGGCGCAAACGCCGGAATCCCAGGCCATGAGCCGGGCGCTGCTGAAACGCGGCTTCAAATTCGTCGGCCCAACCATTTGTTACGCCTTCATGCAAGCCGTCGGCATGGTGAACGACCATACCGTAGACTGCTTTCGCTATGCTGAGTTGGCCCCCCGGCCCACCCCCTAAACCACCTATGCCCGACTACCAACCAACCGGCGTCAAAGCCGACCGGACTACGCAGCAAATTACCATTACCTGGAGCGACGGACACATCAGCCGCTTCTCTTTTGACGGCTTGCGTCTGGCTTGTCCCTGTGTGGAATGCAAAGGCGGACATGCCAACATGGGACACCCCACCGCGCGCGAAGAGGTGCGCCAGGCGCCGTCCACCGACCTGAACCTGGTCGCTCTGCATGTAGTGGGAGCTTACGCCATTCAACCCACCTGGAGCGACGGGCACAGCACCGGCATCTACACCTGGGAGTTGCTGCGGGCGATTGACTGAGTTCAAGCCGGCGTTTCGCGCTCGGCTTCCATATCGTAGATGGCGCGGGCCACGTTTTCAATGGCGACCCGTTGCTTGCGATACAGGTCGGATTCGCTCATCGCCAATCGCCGGGCAATGTCGCGCACTCTCTTGCCCTGGACAAATTTCAGTTCCAGAATGTTATACAACAGCCACTCACTGCGCGACAGGCTTTGCTCGCCCGACGGCTTCTGTTGCTCAATCGCATCTTTCAAGATAGCGCGCAAAGCCAGCACCGGATTGCCGTCGTAATGGTCGGCGGCCGATTGCACGACTTTGAGTTCGAGCAAGGGGCTTTCCGTCAGTTTCGGGCCGCCCCAATAATGATTGAGGGCTTCGCGCACGTGCTGGTTGAATTCGGGGTCAAGGCTCAGAGCCGGGCGACCTTCTGTGGCCGTTAACACCGGCGTCGCCTCGTAGGCGGCGGCGCCGCGTCGCTGCTGCAGGGCGGTGATTTCCGGCAAGAGGCCGTCTACGGCGGCAAAGACGCCCTGTTGCAGCAACCGATCTTCCAGGGCGGCGGCAATCTGATAGGCCAGATGGTTGAGGACGGGGCGCTCTTCGGCCGAAAATCCCTCCTCCCCCGCCTGCCGCATCTCCACCCCCAAAATCCCTAGCAACGTCTCGTTACGCCGGTTATACAATGGCTTAATCCAATAATGCTGCCAGCGCAACAAATCATGCCCGTTGTGCATCTGTTCAGGGTCGGTCAGCGATTGCCAGGCTGCATCGCGAAATGTCTCATCAAAGTGCGCACGCGAGCCCATTATGGCCTCCAATTGGGGGCCGTCGGCCGTAAATGCCGCAATAAACGCCGTTGGCGCGCGCAGCGCATCACAAGTGGCCGCCAACACACTCTCCAGAAACTGATGCATATCATGGCTGGTGAGCAGCCGGTCACCCAGAATTTGGATGCGGCGAACTTCCGGCTCGTTATTCAATTGCAGAACCCGTTCCAGCGGTTGCTTGAAGGTATGCACCGCCCATTCCACCAGCATGACGGTTGCTACCACGCTGATGGCCTGTATCGTGACGATGGGCAAACCTAGCAGCGGGCTGGCGCGGCCGACAAGCATATAGACCAACAGCACGATGGTGGCGGTCATCGGCACACGCGCCATGAATTTGTATAGCCGTACGCGCACCACACGGTCGGGCGACACCGTGCCGAAGTAGACCAAATTGGCTGTCAGCAAGGCATACATGCAACCCACCAACACATTACCCAGAATAAGCAACAGCCAGAATAAGCGGGAAACTTCAGGCGCCGGGCCGCCGCCAATCGCCAGGTAGGGGAACACGCTCAGGGGCGCGGCCAGAATCGCCAAGAGGATGCGACGCATACGCCGGTGGGTGGTGCTGGTAATACAACGCCGGTTGGCGCGCCAGACGTTGTAGATGCTGGCAAGGCTGACCGCCCAAAAGTAGGCGGCGAACAAACCGAATAGCGGGCCGCCGCGCAGATAGGCGGTGAGCCTCAGTTGTACCAGATTGTCGGCAACCAGATTGGTGAACAGGGACAGGGCGTAGAAGACCCCGCTGACAAGATAACTGCCGGCGGTGAGCCAACGGCGGCGGCGGGACCAACTGCCGGTGGTGACCAGTAAGTTGGAGGAGAGGTCAAATTGAGCGGCCGGGACGAAGCAGATACCAAGCCATTCAAGACGGAGCCAGGATTCGGCCGAAAATGCCGCCTCGGTCCGACTCACCAAGAGCTCTGTGAAATACACCACCACCACGAAACTCAAGAGCAGGCTGAAGGCGCGCGTCACCCGATCGCGCCGGAAGTATTGGGTATTATACAAAACCACCGACGCGCCAAAAATCACGACGACGGCTTGTAAAATGTCGTTGATCAGAGCCAACCGATCAAACATGGTTAGTTCGTCAGGCAATCAGCCGGGCAGAGACGCGCTTGTGGCGCCGCCTTAGCGTCTTCACCCTCCCCTACGCCGAGGAAGGCGTAGGCGGCAGGTCTAAAGTGGGGCGGCGTTTACTCCGCCCGCCGGACGCGCCGGCGGTTTGTGGGGCAGCCGCCGGCGACGGCGGGACTGGCGTCGGCGCGGCGCCGGCATTGGCGCCTTCCACCAGCGCCACGAACTCCTCAGCCTCCAATGTCTCCACTTCTAGCAAACGATGCGCTATTCGATCTAGCAAGTCGCGATGGTTGACAAGGATATCCCGCGCGTCGCTGTAAGCCTTGTCAATGATGCGGCGCACCTCAATGTCAATCTGCTCAGCCACGGCATCGGAATAGTCGCGCTGTTCACTAATCTCGCGCCCCAGAAAGACCATTTCGTGGCGTTCGCCGTAGACGCGCAAGCCCATGGCGTGGCTCATGCCGTATTGGGTCACCATCGCCTGCGCCAGTTTGGTAACTTGTTGCAGGTCATTGCCGGCGCCGGTAGTGACTTCACCCAAAACAACCTCTTCGGCGATCCGGCCGCCAAGCGCCACGGCGATGGCGGCCCGGAATTTTGACTCACTCATGATAGTTTGATCGTCATCTAGAAACCAGGTGACGCCGCCGGTCATGCCGCGCGGGATGATGGTGATCTTACGCAGTTCATTGGTGTGGGCCATAAAGTGGCCGACGAGGGCATGTCCGGCCTCGTGATAGGCGGTGATTTCGCGTTCTTCCGGGCTGATGACGCGGCTGCGCCGTTCAGGGCCGAGTTGGACGCGCTCGATGGCTTCCTGGAACTCCGCCATACCGATATTCGGCCGATTCCTCCGCGCCGCCAACAGAGCCGCCTCATTCACCGTATTCTCGATATCCGCCCCGGCAAACCCCGGCGTGGCCCGCGCCACCACCGTCACCGACACATCCTTGGCAATGGGCTTGCCGCGCATGTGCACCCGAAAAATCGCTTCCCGCCCTT
>JAYRVN010000259.1:0-4116 GCA_041918535.1 Chloroflexota bacterium | reverse complement strand
TTTGCTTCACTGTGTCGCCATTCAGTTTCCGCTCCACCCGCGCCCGGTGCAAGGCTACCCGGTGTTCAAGAGCAACCTGATGGTAGATGCGGCTCTCGCGTTCACTCAGAACACCCTGACGCACGTCATCTTTGATCTCTTCCGGCAATTCCAACAACTTAACCAATTGATGCACACGTTGGCGCGAATTCCCCAGGCGCTCCCCCACTTTCGCCCAGGTGGCCTTGCTCGCCCATGGTTTCTTACCGGCGGCGGCCGCTTCTGCGTTGATCTGCTCCTGCAGCAGAATTTGCAGGCGCACCAATCCCTCCGCCCGGTCCACATCGTTCAGGTCTTCGCGTTGGATGTTTTCTACCAATTGACGGGCGTAGCGTGTCACTTCGTCATAGTCGTGGCGTTGCACAATGGCCGGAATGGTCTCCAAACCGGCCAGTTGCGCGGCTCGCCAACGACGTTCACCATGCACGATGCGGTAACGCGCGCGTCCGACTTGCACCACTTCAATGGGATGGATGAGGCCATTTTGCTGAATGCTCAAAGCCAGTTCGGATAGGCTCTCCGGCGGAAATGTGGTGCGCGGCTGCGCCGGGTCGCGCTCGATAGCCTCCAGGCGAATCGCCTTGAGCGTCAGTCCGGCCGCTTGCTCGGCATCCGTTTCGCCGGTGAAGAGCTGCTCAAATTCGTCCGCGCGCGGGTGAGCCGGGCGCGATAGATTAATGTCGGGCCGTTTCTTACTCATGGCGTAGGATTTCCTGGGCAATAGCGCGATAGGCATTGGCGCCGGCGCCATGCGGCTCATAAGCCAGAATGCTCTGGCCGGCAACAGCGCTCTCGGCGAATCTCACCGAGCGCTTGATGACAGGTTGCAGGATGGGCAAGCGCCCTTGAAACTGTTGCTCGATAGCCGAGAGTACATCGCGCGTGAGCAACGTGCGTGTATCCGCCATAGTCAGCAAGATACCTTCCACTTTCAGATCGGGGTTAAGGCGTTTGCGTTTGATCGTGTCAATGGTGGAAAGTACCATATTCGCGCCACGCGCCGCCAGGTATTCCGTTTGTACAGGGATCAAGACGCTGGTGGCGGCGGTTAGCGCATTGACAACCAGGAGGCCGAGCGATGGGTTGCAATCAATCAGGATAAAATCATACCGCGGCGTGATGGGTTCCAAAAGGGTGCTCAGGACCCGCTCACGGCTGAGGGTGTTCATCAGGGCCAATTCAACCAGGCTCAGTTCCGGCTGGGATGGCAGCAAGTGAAATCCTTCGGCTGTCGGGTAGATGGCATCCTCAATATGCGGCGGTTGGCCGTTGATTTCCGCCTGTAAAACCTGATAGACCGTGGAGGAAAGTTCCTCTGGATTAAAACCGAGATGCTCGGTGAGGTTGCATTGAGGGTCTAGGTCAACAGCCAGCACGCGCTGGCGCAACTCGACCAGGGCGGCCGCCAGGTTGACGGCGCTAGTCGTCTTGCCGACGCCTCCCTTTTGCATGGCAATTGTGATAATTCGGGTCAACAGGCACCTTCCTGATAGGTTGTGAGCATAACGCAACAATAACACGAAGCGCGCCAAACGTCAAAGTGTCAACCGCGGTTGACGATTCGACCGAAATGTCAACCCCGGTTGACATTAGTATGGATGGTCTATGAGAATCGCGCCGTCTCGTGACAAATCGGCCGAATTCAGGTAGAATGTTATGACGCGGTGCGCAAAACCATGTTCCTAAGAGTACGCTATGTTCAAAACACACCCATCCGTTCCGTCTCATGAAGTTTACGACTATATCATCATCGGTTCCGGCTTCGGAGGCAGCGTTTCCGCGCTGCGACTGTCGGAAAAAGGCTATCGCGTCCTCGTACTTGAACGCGGCAAGCGCTACACCGCTAAAAGTTTCCCCAAAACCAATTTCAACGTCACGAAGTATCTTTGGCTGCCGGCGCTGCGCTGCTTTGGCATCATGGGGATCAATTTCTTCCAAGACATCATGATTCTGAACGGCAGCGGCGTCGGCGGCGGCAGCCTCGTCTACGCCAGCACTCACATCAAGCCGCCCAAAACCTTCTTCGACGCGCCCGAATGGCGCGATCTGGCGGATTGGGAACAGGAATTGGAACCATTCTACACGTTGGCCAACCGCATGTTGGGCACGGCCGAAAACCCCAAGCTATGGCCGGCCGACCATGTTTTGCAGGAGATGGCTACGGAGTTAGGTCGGGGAGACACCTTCAGCCAAACGCCGGTAGGCATCTACTTCGGTCAGATGGGCGCGACGGCGCCTGATCCCTATTTCAATGGGGACGGTCCGCCGCGCACCGGTTGCATTCACTGCGGCGGCTGTATGGTTGGTTGCCGGCATAACGCCAAGAATACCCTGGATAAGAACTATCTTTACCTGGCCGAGCGGAATGGGGTCGAGGTGTGGCCGGAACAACAGGTCACCAATATCCGCCCAGTTGATAAGGCCGAAGACGGTGCGCGCTACGAAGTGGAATACGAGAAGATAACCGGCTGGTTACGCAAACCCAAAGGCCGCCTACGCGCGCGCAACGTTATCGTGTCGGCGGGCGTGTTGGGGACGCTACGTTTGTTGCTACATTGTCGGGATGTCAGCCGCTCGCTGCCGAAGCTCTCGGCGCGTCTGGGGCATAGCGTGCGCAGTAATGGCGAGGCGCTTTTAGGCGTGACGGCGCGCAAGGGTGATGTCGATTACTCCAAGGGCGTCGCCATTACCTCGCATATCTGGGTGGATGATGTGACCAGTGTCGAGCCGGTGCGGTATCCGCGCGGCTCGTCGTTGATGCGACACATGGCCGTACCGTTGGTGGATAATGGCGGCACGAATTGGGACCGAATCGGCCGATTTATGGCTTTTGGACTCCGCCATCCCTGGGATTTCCTCAAAGCGCGCTTCTTGCCCGATTGGGCCCGCGATAGCACGATCTTGCTGGTCATGCAAACGGTAGATAATCGCATGAGTTTCCGCCTGGGGCGCAGCCGCTGGACCTTGGGGCGACGCGGTTTGGTCAGTAACAAAGACCACGTGACGCCGATTGCAGCCGTCATGTCAGCGGGGCGACGGGTAGCCGAGCGCTTTGCCGAGAAAATTAACGGCATTCCCCAATCAACCGTCAATGAAACGCTCTTGGCGACGCCTTCAACGGCGCACGTACTGGGCGGCTGCGGGATTGGCGAATCGGCCGAATCCGGCGTCATTGACATCTATCACCAAGCCTTCAACTACCCGGGCCTCTACGTGGCTGACGGCTCCGTCATCCCGGCCAACCTAGGCGTTAATCCTAGCCTGACAATTACCGCGCTCACGGAACGCGCCATGAGCTATGTCCCGCCGGCGTCTACCGGCCCGCTGCGGGCTGTGCCTGTCGGCTATGAAGTGGTGCGCCCGGCGATCGAGCGTGAAAAGGTAATTGGCTCCGGCCCGATTGCTGCTTCGCGGCGACTCAACCATTGAACGCGTACGGGCCAGTTTCTTTAAACGACTGCCCAAGCCTGGGATGACCGGCGCTGAGAAATGACCGGCCTTATCCTGTTGCAGGAGATAAACCATGTTTGAGAAACGCATGTTAGCCTGTATCAATCCAGCTACCGGCGAGAAAGTGGACGAATTTCCCATGTCTACAGCGGATGATGCCCTACAAGCCCGGCAGGAAATGGGGGTGGCGGCCAAAATATGGGCGCGCAAGCCGGTCAAAAAGCGGGTACGCATCTTGCGCCAGTTCCAGAAACTACTGATTGATTCGGCCGATCAGATCACGGAGACGCTCAACATTGATTGCGGCAAATCGCGCCAAGACGCCCTAATCGAGTTGTTCATCACCGTAAACTTGCTGGATGAGTATTGCAAGAAGGCTGAGACCTGGTTGCGGCGGCGGCGTGTCTCCCCTGGACTGTATATGTTCAAGACGTGCTATGTGGAGCAACGTCCTTATGGCGTGGTAGCCGTCATTGGCCCGTGGAACTACCCCTTTGTGCTCACTGTGCCGCCGGTGCTGACGGCGCTGTTGGCGGGCAACACCGTCATCCTGAAACCGTCTGAAGAGACCGGCTTGACCGGTAAGCTAATTGAGAACTTGTTTAGTCGCGTGCCGGAATTGGCCCC
>JAYRVN010000258.1:0-6881 GCA_041918535.1 Chloroflexota bacterium | reverse complement strand
GGGGAAGATTTGATGTGGATTCGGCCGAATTTCCTCCCCCCTCCCCTCTTCATAATTCCTGAACACCTTTTCTCTATAATAACGGCAGTTCCGGGCAACTGACGGAGATAGATATGACCCAAACCATCCTGGTAGTTGATGATGAAGCCAAGCTGCGCGACCTGTTGCGTCTCTATCTGGAGCGCGACGGCTACCGCGTTGTCGAGGCCGGCAACGGGCGCGAGGCGCTCTATGTTGCCCGCTATGAAAAACCCGATCTCATCCTCCTTGACCTGATGATGCCGGAATTGAGCGGCGCCGATTTTATGCGCACGTTTCGCCGCGAAGCGCAGACGCCTGTCATCATGCTCACGGCTAAAATTGAAGAAAGCGATGAGGTATTGGGCCTGGAACTGGGCGCAGATGATTACATTACCAAACCGTTTAGCGTGCGCTCCGTGTTGGCGCGGGTGCGGGCCGTATTGCGCCGCGCCACCGTTGGGCCGGCTGAATCCGACATTCTACGCGCCGGCAATGTGATGGTAGACCGCGCCGGACGCGTCGTCAAAGTAGGCGACGAAGTGATCGATCTCACGCCGTCTGAGTTTGCCCTGCTGGCAACTTTGATTGCCGCGCCGGGCCGCGCCTTCTCACGCCTGGACCTTCTCGAACGCACATCCGGCGACGCTTATGAAGGGTATGAGCGCACGATTGATGTGCATATCCGCAACCTGCGCGCCAAGATCGAGCCGAACCCCAGCAAACCCCAATATATTCAGACCGTCTACGGCATGGGGTATCGTTTTTCGGCCGATTCCGACAACCGACCAACGTGATCCCATGAACTCATTCGCGGTTAAACTCACCCTCGGCTTTGTCTTGATTGGCATCATCGGCGCGGTCCTGGTGGCCGCCATCACCGGCCGTTGGACGCGCGCCGAATTTGACCGGTTTGTTACCGGCCGCACCCAGCAAGCCCTGGCCGAAACATTGGCCGTCTACTATCGTACACAGGGCAATTGGCAAGGCGTGGATCGTTTTATTGCCGGCAATGATAATCTACAGACCTACAGCGATCGCTTGATTCTGGTGGATGCGCAAAGGCAGGTAGTCTTTGGCGGGGGATTGACCGGGCCGCCTTACGCCTTTGGTAGTCTGGCCAGCGGCTTGCTGATTGAGGTGGATGGGCGACAAGTCGGCACATTGCTCATTCGCGGCGGCGCGCCGCCCAACAATCGGGGGCGGGTGCCGCCGGAAACCGCTTTCCTCTCCAATGTGAAGCGGGCCTCTATCCTCAGCGCGCTCATCGCCACACTGCTGGCGCTGGCGCTCGGCGCGGCGCTGACGCGCGCGCTCATGCAGCCTATCCGCGAGCTGACGGCGGCCACACAGGCCATGGCGAGAGGGCAATTAGGCTTGCAAGTGAATGTGCGGTCGGAGGATGAAATCGGCCGATTAGCCTCCGCCTTCAACCAGATGAGCGCCGACCTTGCCCGCGCCAGCCGCACCCAAAAACAGATCACGGCCGACATCGCCCACGACCTGCGCACCCCCCTCAGCATCCTGCGCGGCTACACCGAGGGCCTCAAAGATGGCGCCCTGGATGGCAACTCCAATCTTTATGCCATCATGCACGAAGAGGTCATTTATCTAGAAAGGCTGGTCAACGATTTGCGCACCTTGTCCCTGGCCGATGCCGGAGCCCTGACCCTCAACCGGCGCGTGGTGGATCCCAAGGCGCTTTTAGAGCGCACCGGCTTGAAATATGTGCTGGCGGCTGAACAGGTCGGCCTCCAACTCCGGCTGGAAGCTCCGGATGATCTGCCCTCTATTTCGGCCGATCTGGATCGCATGACCCAGGTCCTCAATAATTTGGTCTCGAACGCCCTGCAATACACCACCGCCGGCGAAATCGTCCTGGCTGCCGACGCCGCCGACAACCAGGTACGCCTCCACGTGCGCGATACCGGCGTCGGTATCCCCCCGGATGCCCTGCCCCATGTCTTCGATCGCTTCTATCGCGCCGACCAATCCCGCCAGCGTAGCCCCCAGGCCGCCTCCGGGTTGGGCCTGGCTATCGCCAAAGCCCTGGTCGAAGCCCACGGGGGGCAAATCGCCGTCACCTCCACCGTCGGCGTCGGCACGGATTTCACCATCACCCTGCCGGCCATCCCGTCGCCGGCCTAACTTGTGGCTGATGGGGTGTGGTAACGCGGCTCCTTCACCCAGGCGCGGAAGACGGCCAACGCCAACAGGCTAAACCCGACGGCAAACCCAAACAGCCAGCCGTAACCCAGGGGGGCCAGGGCCGCCCCGGCCAGCGGCCCCAGACTGCCGATTACCCCCACCGAGGTGTTGGCTAAACCGGCGTAAGTCGGCCGTTTGGCCGGCGGGCAAAACTCCATCACCACCAGAATGCCTGAGACGATGATCCCGCCCAGGCGCAGCCCCAAAAGGGCGAAGACGACCAGATACCAGCCCGGCCCCGGCGCCAGCCAGGCCAGTCCCAAGGCCAGCGCCCCCACCAGAGCGCTCCATTCCAACGCCTGCTTGTGCCCATACCGATCGGCTAATCGGCCGAAAAGCAAATTGCCGGCCGTTTGTCCCAGCAACAACGCCGCCGTGTACAGACCTACCGTACCGTCCGACACCTGCCAGCGCGCCACCGCCGCCACGGTGATAAAACCCGAAGCCAGGTCGCCCAAGGCCAACAGCCCCCGCCCCACCAGAAAGCGGCGGAAATTGTGATCCTCGCGCATAATCCGCCCCAAATCCGCCCAGTACGCGCGCGCGCTTTGGCGCGCCGGCGTCGGCGGCTGCGCCGGCTCGCGCGTCAGCGCCAGGAAAAACCAGCTCAACGTAATGCCCAGCGCACCCAGAGCGAAGATCACCCCAAAGTTCAGCGGATACGCCAGCCGTTGCAACAACCAGGCGCTCAACGCCGACGCCCCGGCCCCCATCGCCGTGCCCACAAACATGGTCGTGCCGAAAAAGCGGCCGCGCCGGTCTACCGGGAAACAGCGCGCAATCAGGTCTTGCCAGGCTGTGGCGATGAGCCCCGCCCCCAGACCATGCCAGGCGTAGCCGAGCAGGAACAGCGCCAACGCCGCCGTCGGCGAGCGCGCTGCCGTTACCGCCGCCAGAACGATAATCCACATCGGCAGCCGTTCTAGGAAGAAGCCCAGGTTCACCATCACCGGCTTCTTGCGCGCCAAGCGCTCCACGGCCTGGGCGGTGAAGAGTTGCGGCAGAAACCAGCTTCCCTGGGCAATCATGGCCACGAGGCCGAGGAAGAACGGGTTAGGCGTGAGCTTGCTGATGAAGAGGGGGATGATGGTGGCGGAGGAGACAAAACTCGCGCCGAACCAGAAGCTGGCCCCATCCAGCATATTGACGGCATAGTTCCAGCGATAATTGGCCTGAACTTCGGCGGCGATTTCCGCCTCGCTGCGTAATGGGACGGGGCGATCGAGTTGCAGCAACCAGCGGAGGAGGCGAGGGGTTCTTGACGAGGACGACATAGCGCCATTGTAAACCAAAATTCGGCCGAAAACATTCTCCCTGCGCGCGCGAGCCCCTTAGCGCACCCCAATCCCGGCCAGATCGAGATACTCCCCCACTATCGAACCGTCCGCCAAGGCTACGGGCAGTTTTTTGTTATTGGTGGTGGCTTGAATGGCTACGCGCAATTTCTGGAAACCGGACGTGGGCGGATTGGGCAGCGCCGCCAGGTCAAAGCGATGCGTGGTGGTGATCCGCGCGCCCGCCTGCCAGGTAGCCGTGCCGGGGGTCTGATCGGCCGATCCGCGATAGTTCCCCTCGGCATCCAGCATGAGCAGTTGAATCTGATAGTCGGCAGCCACAGCGCCCAGGACTTCCCAGGTCAACTGTACCGTCACCGTATCCCCCGGGGCCGGCGTGCGCCGGTCATAGCTATAATCCACCAGGCGGAATAGCTTGCCAAACTGGGGCGCCGGGCTATTGGTTGCCCTGGCCGTCAGGCTCAGCGACCCGATCGGCAGCGCATCCAACCGGCCCTGCGGCGTCTGCCACAGCAAACGCGCGCCGCCCACAGCGTAGAAACCGATAGTCACGTCGGCCGTGGCCGGCGCATAGGCCATATCGGGGATGATCACCTCGAATTGATCGCGCCAACGCGAGCCGGCCCGCCAACGGCTTGTCG
The DNA here is from genome assembly GCA_041918535.1 of Chloroflexota bacterium. GTDB lineage: Bacteria > Chloroflexota > Anaerolineae > Promineifilales > Promineifilaceae > DAOTXO01. Next base: position 2,719 of record JAYRVN010000258.1, on the reverse strand, counting down.
GATAACGGCCGGTGGCGGGAAAGGTATCCCGTTGGGTCACAAAGCCCCCCGCGTCAATCACATGCACAAACAGCACATAATCGGCCGAAGGCGTGGCACCCACCTGCCAATCGAGCTGAATCGTCACGCGTTGACCCGGTTGGACCGTTGTCGGCGTCACTGCATAGCCCACCAGCGCGCCGATGCCGTCTAGGGTTAGATTAACCGGATTAGGCAACGGCGCGGCCGGGGGGCGCAGGTTGGGGACATAGGCAGGGCGCAAGTAGCCCAGCAGGGCGATGACGGCCAGCGCCCCCATACCGGCCGTAATCACCGGGGCCGACCATCGGCCGATCCAGCGCTCCCACCCGGCCGCCGTCAACAACGCCAGCGCCGGCAAGCCCGGAAAGAAAAACCGCCCCATAGCGCCGGCCGGACTGATCAAAATGTAGTTAAAGAGCACCGCCAAAAAGGTAAGCGCGGTTCCTGCCAGCGCCCAAGCCACAGCCCGTTGGCGGCGCTGTTTGTGCCGCTCAGGCAGCCACAGCCAACCGAGCAGCCCGCCCCCCACCAACCCATACAAACCCCGGTAGACGACATCCGGCAAAGGAATCTGCCCAAAACCAAACCGCCCCCACAGCGTTGACCAGGCGGCATTCAGTTCGCTGAGCGCCAGCCGCCAACTCTCCGCCGGTTGACGCACGCCCCATAGCTCGGTCAAAATGCGCAACCCCGTCGGCTCGCCGTAGAGGATTTGATTGCGCACGAACCACCAACCGGCCACCAGCGCGGCAGTGAGGCCCAGCGCGGCCTGAAACGCCAGCCAGCCGCGGCCGTCGCGCTGCTGCCAGGCCGACCAGGTCACACTCAGGCCGACAATCCCGATCATGGGCAGTGTGTTGAACTTGCTCAACAGGGCCAGACCATATAGCAACCCGATCCAGACGCCCGCCCGCGCAGTCAACGGGCGTTCGGCCAGGGTTAACACCTGCCAGATCAGCACGGTGGTGGCGCAGGCGGCGATGATGTCGTTGTTGATGGCCCCGCTCAGGTAGAGGAACATGGGGTTGAGGGCCAGGATGGCTGCCCCGGCAAGGGCGATGCGGGGTCGTTGAGGGGAGAGGATTCGGCCGATTTTCCATGTCCCCCACACCGTCGCCGCCCCCAAAGCCACATTCAAAGCGCGTAACACCTGCACCGCCCACCGATCCGCCGACGCCAGAGTCACCGGCTGCATATATTGGTTCTTGTTGTCCACCCCCACATCCCAAAAGCGGTAGGCCCAAAACGGATTGACGGCCGGGGCCAGGCACACCGGCGTCGTCTGCCGCAGCGGCGCCGTCAGCAACGCCCCCGCCAGGTAGTACAGCGGCGGATGGTGGCTTTGCGAGCGGCACGCCTCTTGCCCCTGCACCGGCAACGCATGATTGACCTGAATGGCGCGCACAAAGCGAAAATGGCGCAGCTCGTCGCTGGCCTCAAACGGGGGATTGATCCAACTGTAAGCCAATCCCAACGCTACAAACACCCCCAATAGCCAAATGATCGGTCGCTCGGTGTGTGACATCGGCCGAAATTATACCCCCTGCTTTCAGAGTTCGATAGGCGCGTTGGCGCCTAGGTTTATGCGCTGCCACACTTGCCTGCCTGACGCGCTCTGTGCTAAAATTCAATCAATCGATTGATTGATTGAATCAGGATGGTGTCTAATGGAAAAGACATTGAGCGCCACGGAGGCGCGCATCAATTTCGGCCAGGTGATGCGCTCTGTGGTCGAAGAGCAGCAGACGATTATTGTCGAGCGCAGCGGGCGGCCGCAAATGGTGCTGGTTTCTATGGCGGAATATGCGCGCCTGAAGGCGGCGGCGCAACGCGCCCCCTGGTGGGAACAGGTGCAGCGGGTGCGGCAACAGATTACGGCCGAATTGGCCGGGCGTGAGTTGCCGCCGGCAGAAGAGGTGATCCGACAGATGCGGGAGGAACGCGATGCCCGGCGCTTTGATTTGCCTTGACGCCAGCCTGGTGGTGCGCCTGGTGGTGGATTCGGCCGATACACGTTTGCTCCACCAGTGGCGGCAGTGGGAGGCCGGCGGCCGAATCATCACGGCCCCTGCTCTGGTGTACTACGAGGTCGCCAACGCCCTTTATCACTATCAAAAGCGACGCCTGCTCAGCTCTGAACTGGTTGAGGCGGCGCTGGCGACGGCGTTGGCCCTGCCCATCCAGTTACACGTTGAAGCCGACTTGCACCTGCCGGCGCTAAGACTGGCGCAGCGCTTTGATCTGCCGGCGACGTATGACGCGCATTACCTGGCGCTGGCCGAACACCTGGGGGCAGAATTCTGGACGGCCAACCGCCGTCTGGCGCAGAGCGTGCAGGCGCAATTGACCTGGGTGCATATCTACCCGTAGGGGCAAGACCTTGTGTCTGCCCGCTTGATCTGCCTCGCGTGGCTGTCCAGAGGCTGCGCGGTGAGGACATCGGCCGCAGCCATTCGTAGCGACTCATGCACTTCCGCACTTCCCCCGGACACCGGCCGCAGCCGGCGCAGAACCCGCGCTGCGCGCGGGAGGCGGACTCCGCTACCGCTGCGCCGCCTGAAGACAGTGATCAGTGATCAGGGGACGCGAGATGGGTCGAGGTAGGGACGGCCCTCACGGGCCGCCCCCCTCACAGATCCGGACGAGCGGTTTTCCCGCATCCGGCTCTTGCCTCAGGTGGTGACGCCTATCCGTTGTC
>JAYRVN010000257.1:0-3887 GCA_041918535.1 Chloroflexota bacterium | reverse complement strand
TCTCCTTCTCCTCCTTCTGGTTTGCGGACTGTGGCTTCTGCGCGAGACCTACTTCTACCTGCAAGTGCGCCAGAACTTGCCGGTGGGAACCACCATTGGCGGCGTTGATGTCTCCCAACTGTCCCCGCAAGAAGCCGGCCAGGCGCTCCTAGAACGCTACGGGCAACCCATCGGCCTGGTATATCAGGGCGAGCGCATTGACGTATCACCCGCGGACGTTGGCTTCGCTCTTGACCTCAACGGCATGCTCAATCAGGCGCTACAACGCCAGGCCCAAACACAAACCTGGCAAGGCTTTGTCAGCTATCTCCTACGCCGTTCCCTGGAACCCATTCAGGTGAGCCTGTCCGCCGTGCATGATGAAGCGCGTTTGCAAGAAGCCGTGAGCATTGCCGGCGAGCTTCTAGGCGACCCGCCGGTAGCGCCCCACGTGGACGCCGAAACCGAGAGCTTTGTCCCCGGCACAAGCGGCATTATTGTGGACGCCGAAGCCACTGCCCAGGCCTTGCGTCAGGCGCTCTATGACCCCAACCGACAGCCCATCACCATTCCCATGCGCTTTCAGGAAGCCGCGCCGCTCAATCTAGCCGTCCTCAAGCAAGTGCTGGAAGAAAAATTGCGTGGATTTGCCGGTTATGGCAGCATCTTCATTCTTGACCTGACAACGGGCGAAGAACTGAACATCAACAGCGACATGGCCGTATCCGGCACCAGTATTCTGAAAATCGGCATCCTGATGGAGACCTATCGGGCGATGGATGGTCCGCCGACGGCGGACGAGGCCAAACTCATTGATGAAACGGGTATTTATTCGGGCAACTATAGCGCCAATCTGCTCCTGGACATTGTAGCGGGCCAGGACAACGCTTACCTGGGCGTGGACATCATGACGGAGTCATTACACCGGCTGGGGTTGCTCAACAGTTTTATGGTCACCCCGTATGAGGAACGCGAGCGCCCGGAGAAATTGACCCTGGCGACATCGGCCAACACCAACGGTTCGATCAACACCTATCCCGATCGGAGCATGCAAACTACGGCGGAAGACATGGGCAGCCTGTTGGCTATGCTCTATTATTGCTCCCAGGGTGGCGGGCCGTTGCTGGCGCTCTATCCTGGTGAGTTAACGCCGCAAGAGTGCCAGGCCCTATTAGATGTGTTGGCGAAAAATGTGGAGGGCAATCTCATCCGCTTCGGCGTGCCGGAAGGTGTGCGCGTCTCCCACAAACATGGCTGGGCCACGAATACTCATGGCGACGCCGGGATTGTTTTTTCTCCCGGGCGCGACTATGTGCTTGTCATTTATCTGACCCAGCCGGAGTCGGACTGGTTGGTAGCCGGCTATAGCTTCCCGATCATTCGTGAATTATCCCGCATCACCTATAACTATTTCAATCCCGACGCCCCTTATGCGGGTCGTCCTAACGCTGACGAAGTAGGCACGGAGAGCGCCGTCGGGGCCGAGAGCCAAGATTCGGCCACACCCACCCCTGTGCCCGAGCCGGCCCTGCCTACGCCGACTGCCACAGATTCTTAGACAAGGAGTGATGTCATGATGCAATACCGACGCCTGGGTCGCACCGGCCTGAAGGTCTCCAGCATTTGTCTGGGAACGATGCAATTCGGCTGGACAACGGATGAGCCAACAGCGCACACCATTTTGTCGGCGGCAGTTGAGCGCGGCTGTAATTTCATTGATACGGCCGATATTTACTCATACTGGGCGGAAGGCAATCCGGGCGGCGTGAGCGAGACTCACGTTGGCAACTGGCTGCGCACGGGCGGTGTGTTGCGGGACCAAATTGTTCTGGCGACCAAAGTTCGCGGGCCGATGGGGTCCGGCCCGAACGATCAGGGTTTGTCGCGCCGGCACATCCTGGCCGGAGTCGAAGCCAGTTTGCGTCGCCTGCAAACGGATTACATCGATCTCTACCAGGTGCATTTTCCCGACGAAGAAACGCCGCTGGATGAAACGCTCTCGGCGCTAAACACCCTGGTACAGGCCGGCAAAGTCCGTTATATCGGCTGTTCTAACTATCCCGCCTGGCTGCTGATGAAGGCGTTGTGGATCAGCGACGCGCGCGGGTGGGCGCGCTTTGACAGTGTACAACCACATTACAATTTGGTTCACCGGGCTGAATTTGAACGGGAGTTGCAAGCCGTCTGTCAGGATCAAGGCATAGGGGTTATCCCTTATAGCCCGTTGGCGGCGGGTTTTTTGACCGGCAAGTATCGGCGCGACGCGGCGCTACCCGACACGCCGCGTGCGGGAGGCGTTCAACGGCGCTATATGCATGAGCAAGGGTGGCAGGCAATCGAAAAGCTGGAAGAAATCGGCCGAAACCACGCCACCGGCATCGCCCAAACCGCCATCGCCTGGGTGCTGAGCAACCCTACTGTCAGCGCCGCCATCATCGGGGCCAACAGCCTGGCGCAACTCGACGAGACGCTAGCCGGCGCCGAAATTTCCCTTACCCCGGACGAAAAAGCCGCCCTGGACGCTGCCACCAATTGGCGCGAGAACAAATAGACGAGAGAATCAGCGGCCGAGATGAGGTTAAGATTTGCCCGGCGGCTGATTTCCGACTGCCGCTCTCTTTGAACCTGCCACTGCCACAGTTCCATATAAGCGCGTAGCGGTTTATGCTACAATCATGGTAGCTGGTTGGCGGAACAGCGCACTTTCTGGTGAATGCCGGTCAGGTATTGGGTCTGCTCCGCCCGGAATGTGACTCTTGGAAGCAGCAAATGTGACGACGGAGGCAATCTTGCCCACGCCGGCGGGTCAGATCGGCGAGGGGGGACAAGCAGCGCCGGATGAGGCGTTGCATAATCTGCGCGCGATCTTGCTACGCGACACACAAACCCAGATTGCCGAGCTGACGGCAGAATCGGCCGAATCCCAGGCCGCCCTAGAAGCGTTGCAACACCGCCTTGCCCAGTTGCAGGCGCAACTCGCCGACCTACAAAACCAGATGGCGGCCGACAGCGCCCAGTTGTACCCCCGCCTTGAGCAACGTCTGCCCCGTCTCACCCAGGCCGCGACCCGCAACACGCCCGACCAAATGGCGCAAGCTCTAGCCCCCCTCATCGGCCCGGCCACCCGGCTCAGCATCCAACAAGCCCCGGCCGATTTGACCAAGGCCCTCTCCCCTATCATACTCGACATGGTCGTGCGGGTCATCCGCGACGCCATGCGCGACCTGCAACGCCAGATTGACGCCCGTTTGCAATCCGCCGTGGCGCGCCAACGCCTCTTGCGCACACTCGTCGCCCGACTCCAGGGCGTCTCGCCCGCCGAACTGACGCTGCGCGACGCCCTGCCCTTTGAAATACGCGAGCTCTTCCTCATTCAGCACGGATCGGGCCTGCTCATGGCCCACTGCTCTCAGGGGCAGGCCAGCGTAGACTCCGACCTCATCAGCGGGATGCTCACGGCCATCCGCGACTTTGTCAACGCCTCCTTTGTGGCTGACCGTCCCGGCGACGAACTGGATGAAATTCAACGCGGCGATCAATGCATAATTCTTCGCAGCGGGTTACATGTTTATCTGGCCGCCGTCATCGCCGGCACCGAACCGGAGGGCTTTCGCGCGCGCCTGCGACAATTCGTCGCCCAGCTCGAAACCGATCACGGGCCGCTACTGGCTGCCTATACCGGCGATCCGGCGGGCCTGCCTGATCTCACGCCGGTCATGGAGGCGCTCTTGTCCGGCTGGGCCACGGCCATGAATGGGAATCCGCCGCAGCCTTCGCTTAGCCCCAGCTCCAGGCGAATTCTTGGCGGGCTGGGTTGTCTAAGTTTGCTGCTGCTTGCCTTGACTATTTTCTATCTGTGGTTGACTATTCGCCTGCTGCCCGTAGCCCTGGCCGCCAACCGGCCGACG
>JAYRVN010000256.1:0-7130 GCA_041918535.1 Chloroflexota bacterium | reverse complement strand
CATAACGCGATTGGCCGTCAGGCGGAAGCCCAGCCAACGCCCAACCCAACCGAGCAGGCGATAACGCGGCACATTTTCGGCCGGTTCGGGATCGGCCGAAGTTTCCATTAGCACGAGCGATTTGAGCAACTCCGGCCGCCGGATCGCCAGGCGCATGCCAATAAAGCCGCCCATAGACAGCCCCACGTAATGGCACGGCGCAGCTTGTAACTGTTCGATCAGGGCCGCCGCGTCCTGCGTCAGGCTGTCCATGTCGTAACCGCCCGCCGTCACCTCACTGCGCCCCTGGCCGCGCCAGTCTAGCGTGATGCAACGATAGCGCTCACGCAACGCGGCCACCTGGGCGCGGAACATCTCGCCGCTCCAAAGCAGGCCATGTCCGAAAACAATCGTCTCCGGGCCGCTGCCCTGAGCGTCAACAAACAACCGGGCGCCGTTAATGTCTAGGGTTGGCATCGTTGTTCTCCTGGAATATGGGGTGTTTCAGGGGCTGAGGCGGCGTCGGTGTAATGTCGCCGGCAACGTTCAAAGGCTTGGATTCGGCCGAAAAAGTTCCGATCATGCTGCCGCGCCCCAAACATTGTCCTGAAGTTTAGCCCGTCAGCCCAATTCTGCAACGTCTGCCGGGGGAAAGCGAGGCCGGTTCTCCTTTAAGAATGGCCGCGGAATGGTCGAATCCTTGCCTATTATTTCATTATCCCTGGTTTATGGTATACTGGCTAGACAAAATTCAGGCAGAAAGTAGCCTGCGGAAGGCATGTTTGCGCGAAAGCGAAACAGCCGGTCGGTGTGGGCCGGTCGCCTGCTTGACCCTCCAAATCAGGAAGCAGTTGCATCGGCCGAATTGGATGGGACTCAGCCGTTCGCTCCAAGCTCTTTGCCCATGGTCACAGGCAAGTAATGTTAGAGAATCTATAAGGAGTAAAATAACCTTATGCACAAACTGAAGTATTTAACCCTTTCTGCTATCCTGGTTATGACCCTGGCAGGCCCGTTATTCAATGAATCTGCACGCTTGCTCGCTGCCGCCCCCCCCCCCCTCGGCGCGGCGACAAGTTACTCGGTTCTGGCCGGCTCGATAGTGACCAATACCGGCGCGACCATCCTTTCTGGCGACCTGGGTATCAGCCCAAGTATCGGAGTGCCTCCGCATTACACCGGCTTTCCGCCAGGTATCGTCGGTCCTCCGGGCACGATACACGACGCGGATGCCCACGCGGCTGCGGCTCAGTTTGACAACACGGCTGCCTTCGGTTTTCTCGACCAGAGTTGCGATACCACCTACGCAGGCGTGCAAGACCTGACCCTGGTTTCGCCTCTCCAGCCGGGCACTTACTGCGCCGACGCCTTCCTACTGACTGGAAACCTGACGCTGAGTGGGTCGGGTGTCTGGATTTTCAAATCTGCGGCCACGCTCACGACATCGTCCAATTCATCGGTTACGGGCGGCGATCCGTGTAACGTTTGGTGGCGGCTCGTTTCGTCCGCGACTCTCGGCACAGGCACTACGTTTATAGGCAATATTCTGGCGCTCACGGACATCAACCTGCAGACCGGCGCAAGCTTGAACGGCCGGGCCATGGTGCAAACAGGTCAAGTGACGTTGGATTCCAACCTCATCACCGGCCCGATCTGCGCCGCACAGCCGACGGATACACCGACAGCCATACCAACGGACACACCGACACCAACCGCGACTCTGACGACGACGCCGACGGCCACACCACTGGCTACGCCGACAGCCACACCACAGGCTACGCCGACAGCCACACCACAGGCTACGCCGACAGCCACACCACTGGCTACGCCGACAGCCACACCAGCGGCTACGTCAACGACCACACCACCGGCCACGTTGATAGCGACACCGACGACCATGCCGCCGGCCACGCCCACAACCATACCGACGGCCATACCGAGCACGTCCGTCCCGCCATCACTCCCCACCAGCACGCCGGCAGCCACGTCTGTGCCGGTTGCCATTGGTTTGCCGGGTACTGGCGGTGCGCCAATACGCCACGATGTTTTTCCCTGGGGTTTGGTGATTGTCGGTGTCATTAGCGCCGTAGCCTTGGCCTTAGGCGTTCGAACATTCCGCCATACCTATCTGAATCAATAACCTATTTGTTGTGCGAACCATGGATAGGCTGATCCGCCGCAGATCGCTCGGTTACTTCGTGACCGTTCTGGTCATGGCGGCGCTGTTTGCTGCATGTGAGAATCAGGAGACGGGGGAGTCGCCGGTTGTCCCTTCCCCGTCTCTTATGCGATTACCAGTGATTCAGCCGACGGTTGAACTCCCGATTCAACCGAGAGTTCAACTGGAAGTTGAACCAACCCCCACAATCTTCGCCCTTGGGCCCCTCTTTGATTCGACCCTTGACTTATGGGCAAGGCCTGTAGCCGTGCCGCTTGAGCTGCGGATTCCTTCACTCAAGGTTAATGCTCCGGTGCTTGGCGTTGGACTCACATCGGGAAATCAGATGGATGCGCCCAAAGGCCCGATTGGCGATCCGGTCTGGCATACTGCCTTCTGGTATCGCGGCAGTGGCATTCCGGGTGAGCCAGGCACGGCCACGCTTGCCGGCCATGTCAACGATCCGCTTGGAGACCCTGAGATTTTCGCCGACCTCGAGGATCTCGATCCCGGCGACTTGATACTCGTCCACTATACCACGTCAAATATTGATATTCGCTTCATGGTTGACCAGATTAAGGTCTACTCCGTTCAAGAGTCGTCCGACCCGGCGGTGGCCACACAAATTTTCGGCGCTGGGCCGGTTGCCGGCACTGGCCCGCAGCCCGCAACCGACGGTCTCTCCCATCTGACGCTCATCACCTGTGCTGGAAACATCGTCAACGGACAATTCGATCACCACACAGTCGTGTACGCGACGCGCAGTGAGTGAGGGTGGTTGTGGTAAGGAAGATTTGCCGGCCAAGCAAATTGCCGCGTAATTATGTCGCTTTCAACTGATTTCTACGCGTTGCTGTCCAGTCTGTTTCACCAAATGGCTCACACGCCAGATGCGCCCCCTGTCATTTCTGCCAAGCAATGGCCGGCCGATTCTCAGGAACAACGACTGCTGGAAGAGTTTCAGGCCGGCATGGCCGCGTTACAGGCGCGTAGCCAGGAGCATCAGGCGCAGGTGGAGGCCCGCCTGCGCGAGCAATCTACCCTGCTGGAGATTTCTCAAACGCTGGCCTCCGCCCTGGAGCTCAAACCCGGTTTGATCCTCGACCAACTGCGGGTGATTATTGCGTACACGCACGCAACACTCTTTGCGTTGGAAGAGTTGGACCTGGTGGCCCTGGCTGTGCGTGGGCCGCAGCAGCTGGAAGAGGCCATGCCATTCCGCATCCGGCTAGATGGGCCGGCGACCCTGGCGGCGCTGTTGAATGGGCACCAACCGCGGCGAATCGCCGATGTGTGGAGCGCCGACCCGGCGGCGCAGTTTCTCCGGTCGCTCCTAAACGGTCGGTCGGCTGTGCTGTTAGAGGGAGTCAAGGCGTGGATGTGGGTCCCGCTGGCCGTGAAGGGGCGGGTCATTGGCGGTCTGGGCATTGCCCAGACTGAACCAGACACTTTCACAACCCACCAGGCCAACCTGGCCCTGATGATGGCTAACCAGGCGGCCATTGCCATGATCAATGCGCAATTGTACGAACAAGCGAAAATAGTCGCTGCCCTGGAGGAGCGCCAACGGCTGGCGCAGAACCTGCATGATGCGGTCAACCAATCGCTTTTCTCCGCCGGCCTGATCGCCGAAGTTCTGCCCCGCCTGTGGGAGCGAAACCCAGATGAGGCGCGGCGGTCGCTGGATGACCTGCGCCGATTGACGCGTGGCGCGCTGGCCGAGATGCGTGGACTGCTGGTTGAATTGCGGCCTTTGGCCATGGCCGACAGTGAATTGGACGACCTGCTACGCCAATTGGGAGACGCGCTCACGGGCCGGACCAATATCCCGGTCGTTGTGACGGTGACGGGGCAAGGGGGCTTGCGCGAGCAAGGAACCCTGCCGGTGGCGGTACAGGTCGCGTTTTACCGCCTGTGTCAGGAAGCCCTGCACAACATTGCCAAACATGCCAGGGCCAGCCAGGTGGAGATACATCTCCAATACGACGCCGACGCTATTGAATTACACATCCGCGATAATGGCCGCGGTTTCGATCCTGAACACACACCATCCGGCCACTATGGCCTGAGCATCATGCGCGAGCGCGCCAAAGCCATCGGCGCGCAGCTATCTGTTACCAGCCAGCCGGGTCATGGGGCTGAAATCACGCTGCGCTGGATGGGAACCCCGGAACAAAAGATTCTATGACCGCTTCTCAACCTATCCGCGTCATGCTTGTGGACGATCATACGATGTTGCGCCGCGGCCTGGCAACTTTCTTGCAGATTTTTGACGACCTGGAATTGGTCGGCGAGGCGGCCGATGGCGAGGCCGCCATCCAACTGTGCGCCAATATCCTGCCTGATGTGGTGCTCATGGATATGGTCATGCCGAATATGGATGGCGCGACGGCCACTCGCATTATCCGCCAACGGTTTCCTGGCGTGCAGGTGATTGCGCTAACCAGTTTCAAAGAAGAGGGGCTGGTGAAAGCGGCGCTGCAAGCCGGGGCGATTAGCTATTTGTTGAAAGACGTTTCGGCCGAAAAACTTTCCCAGGCTATCCGCGCGGCACACGCCGGCCGGAGTACGCTCTCCCCAGATGCCACCCAGGCGTTAGTCCACGCTGCTGCCCAGCCGCCGCCGCCCGGCTACACCCTGACGGCACGCGAGCGGGTTGTTCTGGCCTTGATGATTAAAGGCTTGAACAATACTGAGATTGCCGAGAAGCTGGTTGTCAGTCCCTCCACCATCAAATCCCATGTCAGCCACATCCTCGCCAAGTTCGATGCGACCAGTCGCACCGAAGTTGTAGCCCTGGCAGTCCGCCACCACCTCGTTGACTGAATAGTCGTTCACGCAGCTACCTGATCTCCCCATTCCCCAGCGCTTATCCCCCAGGTGGGGGGGAGAACGTCACCTGACCAGCCGATGTTGCCGGAGGAGCTTCGCTGTACGATTCATATATGACTCGTGTATTCTTAGCCGACAGCCAGCCTCAAGTCCGTTCAGCCCTCCGGCTGTTGTTGCAGGATTTAGATATGCAGGTGGTCGGCGCAGCCGCCGACTGGCCCACGACTTTAGCCCAGGCCTCAGGGACACAACCCGATATGTTGGTGGTGGATTGGGACATGATCCCCGCAGACGGTTCACTCCTTGATCTGCGCATAACCTGTCCGGCTGCGGTGGTCATTGTTCTCATCAGTCATCTGGATGCTCGTCAGCAGGCGGCGCTCTCAGCCGGAGCCGATAGCTTTATCAGCAAAGGCGAGACGCCAGACCGGGTGGCGAAACGCCTGCGAGCCGCCGCCGAGAGCCATAACCGGCGCGCCATATTGCCCGGAGCATAAGCGTTAACAAATATAAGATAGTTTATCTCAATGATCTAGGAGGATCACACCATGAACCAGGACGTATTTGAAGGCAAATGGAAGGAAATGAAGGGTCAGGTCAGAGAGTGGTGGGGCAAGCTCACCGACGACGACCTGGAAAAGGCGGCCGGCAAGGCTGACCAACTCATCGGTTTGCTCCAACAGAAGTATGGCTACACCAAAGAGCAAGCTGAAGCGGAATTCAACCGGCGGATAGAAGCGCTTAAGGTTCACTAACGCCTGTTCCTACCCCGCCTTTCGCAGTGAAAGGCCCGGCCCTGGACGATTTGTTACCCCTTCTCCACCGAGAAGGGGTACAGTCTAGATTTCTATACACGACCGACCCGTGGTAGAAACACCTTAACCGAGGGGACAAAATGAATTTTCTTATATGGCTTATCGTTGGCGGCGTCATTGGCTGGTTGGCCAGCATTGTGATGCGGACAAATGGGCAGCAGGGTTTGATACTCAATATCGTTGTGGGTATCGTTGGCGCGTTCGTGGCCGGTGTGGTGTTGACGCCGCTATTGGGCATCGGCACCATCAACCAAAGCAACTTTAGTTTGCCCGGTTTGTTGGTGTCATTTGTCGGCGCCGTTATCTTGCTGGCGGTCGTTAATCTCCTGGGCTGGGGCAGAGCACGCTGACCGCGGCCTAATCTTGGCTAACACTAATCCTTTCCCGAAAGCTCTGATTTCGGGGAAGGTATTCTCAGAGAGGTACAGATGTTACACAAACAAGTGGACAATACGAGTCCCGAAGACAAAGACGAGGCCAATCATTTAAGTGGCTTCTTGGCCGGATTGTTGTTTTTGGCCGGGCTGCTGCTTGGCAGTCTGGTCGGCGCAGGGGTCATGCTGCTGGTGGCCCCGCAATCAGGCAAGCGGACACGGGCGCAAATCCGGCGGCGCGCCAGAGAAATGCGAAAAGAATCGGCCGATACTGTGGATGACGCGGTAGCGCAGGCTCGCGCCAAAGCCCATCAGGTCTCGACCAGCCTGCACGAGCAGGTCGAAGAGTTACAACATCGTGGACAGGACGTGCTTGACGAAGGAAAAGAACGTCTTTCCGTCGTTGTCGAAGCTGGGAAAACAGTCATCCACGGGGCCTAAGGCGGATGGTTCTGTGAGAACCCGAAGCGCTAAGCTGATCCCGGACCGGCTGTTCGTATAACCGGTCAACCGCTTCCATCACTTTTAACAAGTCGTTCAAAAGGAGAAACCTCATGTTGTGGACTATCATCGTCATTCTCTTTGTACTGTGGCTGCTCGGCTTTTTGGGCGGGAACATAAGCCCAAGATTTCCGCGCACCGGCAGTTGGATTCACATTCTGATTGTTATTGTCGTCATACTGGTTATATTGAGGCTGCTGGGCGTGGCGTAACCGCCTAACCGTCTTGATGAACCAGCCCGTCTGTCAAGTGAGAACAAGACTTTCTCAAAAAGCAGGCGGTCAAGGAACCGAGCAATCTGACCCTGTACTAAAAACCCCATTCCCTAATCGCTCCTCCGGCACTCTCAGGAAACCACACTCACCTGAGTGTGGTTTCCTCCTGTACTGAATTTTGGCTTTAAGGCTACCTTAAGCCGGCGGCGAAGGGGCAGGTCGCGTCAGCCAACCAGGCTGACCGGCGGGCGGTAAT
>JAYRVN010000255.1:0-19154 GCA_041918535.1 Chloroflexota bacterium | reverse complement strand
TGTGCACAGCGCGCTCGCGCCGCCAGATGACCAGCGACACGGCCACAAAACCCAGGCTGCCCAACGTGAGCAGCGCGATGCCGACGCGCGCCGGCCCGCCCGCCAGCAAAACCAGACCGCCCAGGCCGGTCAACCAGGGGCCGGCGAAACTCCAGCCGCGACGCAAAGCCACAGCGCGCTCCAACCCGATCAGCGTCCCCAGGAAGCCGCTCACCATCAACGGCCCGTGCCAGGCGGGCAGCGCCGGTTGCCAGGCAGGCCACGGCCAGCCCAGACGCAACAAACCGGCCCACAGCGCGCTAAGCAGCGCCGCCAGCGCCAGGATCATCCCCACCCATGTCACCCGCTTCCACCATTTTTCCATCAGCGCACCCGTGCCTACACTATTGCCGTTACCGCCAGACAGAGGCTCCTGCCTCCAAACTGAATAAAACCTCATCTATCCCTAACACAGCTTTGCCCAAAACGAACAGTTTCTATTATACTTACTCATCAAGACGGCTGCGCACTTACCTTACATTCTGCCATCGGTCAAGCAGCGGCTCGGATAGAGGAGACTTGCCGGCCGCCAGTTGAAAAGAAAATCATCTTGGCTGACACATGTCTAAAGTAGTTATCCCCATCGAGGCGGGTTAGATTCGTCCGGCTGATGGAAGGAGAGAGTTGATGAATGATTCAATCGAGACCGACGCGGCACAACCCGCCGCCAATAACCTGGGGCCAAAAGCTATTGTGGCGGTTCAGACCAAGCCCGGCTTATTCAGCCGGCTACAACATTTGGAACAAAGGGTGGCCTGGACAAAGATCGGCCTGTTCATGCTGAGTCTTTTCCTCTTCATTCTAGCCATCACGCTCATGAAGGACGGGGCGCGTGGTCTAGCCCCTTTGGTGCGAGATGGCTTCAAAATCACGAATCCCGCCAATAGCCTGGGCTTCGGCTGGCTTTTCGCTTATGTGGTGATGAGCGGTTCACCCGTTGCCGCGGCGGCGCTAACATTCTTTGACGCCGGCGCGATCGATCAGTTAGGCGCGTTCACCATGATCACCGGCAGCCGGTTAGGAGCCAGCTTCATTGTGCTCTTCATCGGCTTCATCTATGTCTTGCGCGGACGCAATCGCAGCAACAGTCTGGCCATGGGCTTGCTTTCATTAACCGTAACCGGGACAACCTATCTGGTAGGCTTGGTCGTCGGCATTCTGCTGCTGCGCAGTAACCTTCTGACTCCGCTCCAAATGCATTCGGGCGCAGTTTTGACCTCCATCACCGACTATATTTTCGACCCGATCAGCGCTTTCTTCCTCAGCATCTTGCCGCGCTGGTCTTTGTTCCTGGTCGGTTTCGGCATCATTCTCGGCAGTTTTAATCTGTTCGACCGCTGTTTGCCGGAGATGTCGCTTAAAGAAAGCAACGTGGGGCGGGTATCGCGGTTGGTTTACCGTCCGTGGGTGATGTTCTTGCTTGGCGGCGCGATCACCATGATCTCGATGTCGGTCAGCGTTTCGCTCAGCATTCTGGTGCCGCTGAGTCACCGGGGCTTTGTGCGCCGTGAAAACGTCATCCCTTATATCATGGGGGCCAACATTACCACCTTCATTGACACATTACTGGCGGCGGTGTTGTTGAACAACCCGCCCGCTTTCACCGTCGTCCTCACGGAAATGTTGAGTATCGCCATTGTGTCGGCAATAATTCTGGCGACCATTTATCCGTGGTATTCTCGAACCATACTCAATTTGGTCACCCGAATCTCGGATAACAACCGCAACCTGGCCATATTCATGTTCATCATTCTGTTTGTGCCGGTTGTTTTATTGTTCGTGAAATTTTAAGCAAGGGAGGAGCAACATGATACGAATTTTGATTGCCACCGGCGGCACAGCTCATTCCGATGTAGCTGTGCGGCTGGGCGCTTTTTTGGCGCAAAGAAGCGGCGGGACGCCCACCTTATTGACGGTTGTCAAAAACGAGGCGGATGCGGACAAGGGGCAAATGATTCTGCAGCAAGCGGCAGTGTTGGCCCCGACGCTCAACGGCGCGTCGCGCAAAATCCGCGTTGGGTCGCCGGCCGAGGAAATTGTGCTTGAGGCCCGCGAAGGGCGTTATGATTTGGTGGTGATGGGCACAAGCCCATCGCACACGCTGATCACCCGTTTTCTAGGCTCGTCGCCGGAACGCGTCATCACCCAGGCGCCTTGTCCGGTCGTCATCGCCAAAAAGGAGATCACAGCCCTCAACCGCGTGTTGGTGTGTGAAGGCGGTCGCAGCCCGTCTTTGATGCAACGTTTTCTCACGCGGCTTGGCCCGCTACTGTCGGCTAAGACAGACATCACGGTGCTCCACGTCATGTCGCAAATCGTGGCGGCGCCGGGGGTGCCGGGTTGGCAGCTACGCGCCAGCGCCGAGGAACTGATCCATGAGCATACGCCGGAAGGGGAAATTCTGGAACATGATCTGGAGGTATTGACCCGATCAGAAAAACAACCCCGCGCCAAGGTGCGACATGGGCTTGTGGTGGATGAAATTGTGGATGAAGCGCGCAGCGGGAATTATGACCTGGTCGTCATCGGCGCGCATGTACAAGATGCCGGGTGGGAGCGCGTGTTGTTGGATAATCTGGCGCAGCAAATCATGCTGCATGTGGATCGGTCAGTGGTGGTAGTGTGATTCGGCCGAATCCACGCCCCCCTGCGCCCCCTGTTGAGAACCGCCTCAATCCCCTTACGCCGCAGACAGGCGAACCTCTTCGCCTGTCTGCGCCGCCTGATACAGCGCCAGCGCCGTTTGAACATGCCGGCGCGTTTCTGACAGGCTAAGATAGGGCGGCGCGCCGTCGAGAATGGCCGCATGCATATCCGCCACTTCTCCGGCGTATAACTCCTGCTGCGGCACAACCAGTTTTTGCCGTTTGCCGGCCGCGTCTACAACCACCAATCCATCCGTCGTTTCGCCGATGCCGACAAACGGCTGAGCGATCTCCAGGCGGCCCTGTGTGCCCACGATGGTAGCCTGGGTGTAAAACGGTGCGCGGAAAGAGGCGGCAATTTGCGCCAGGCCGCCGCCAGGGTAACGCAGCACTCCCACAAACGCCTCGTCTACACCGGAAGGCCCCAGGCTTTGCAGGGCAGTGACGCGCTCCGGCGGGCCGCCGAAGATGGTTTGCGCCAGACTCAACGGATATACCCCCACGTCCCATAAGCAACCGCCGCCGTAAGCGGGGTTCAAGCGAACATCGGCCGAATCGGTCAGGAGAAAGTTGAAAACGCCGGTGACCAGAACAAGCTCACCCAGCCGTCCGCTGCGCACCCATTCGCCGAGCAGTTTGGTCTGCGGGTGATGGCGATACATGAACGCCTCTGCCGCCACGCGCCCGGCGGACTGCGCGGCGGCAGCCACGGCGTCTAAATCGGACAGCGTCTAAGCGTAGGGCTTCTCACATAGCACGTGCTTGCCGGCGCGGAGGGCGCGCAAGGTCCATTCGGCGTGCAGGTGGTTGGGCAGGCTGATGTAAACGACATCAACGGCGTCGGAGGCCAGAAGGCTCTCGTAACTGGGGAAAGCCAACGGGATGCGCCAATGCGCGGCGTAAGATTCGGCCGAATCTCGCTCCCGACTCCCCACCGCCACCAACTCCCCCCGCTCCGAGGCGCGAATAGCCGGGATCAGCCGCCGATTGATCCGGGCCGTTGACAACAACCCCCAACGTACTTTGGGCATATCCGCCTCCGGCGGGACGACATCCCGGGTCGGGACATCATCCCGCCACGCCGCCAACGACTTAAACCAGTTGGGCGTCCAAAGTCATTGTTTCCACCGCCGCCAGCGCCTTAGACACCGGGCAACCCGTTTTGGCCTGCTGGGCGAATTCGGCAAAAGCTTCAGCGTCCAAACCGGGCACTTCCGCTTCGCACTTCAGTTCAATTTTGTTGATGGTCGGTCCGGCGCCCACGTGCACGGTGGCCGAGGTGTGAATGCGCGTCGGGACATAGCCCTTGCCGCTCAACAGCGCCGACAGGAACATCGAATAACAGCCGGCATGGGCCGCCGCAATCAGCTCTTCCGGATTTGTGCCGGGGCCTTCTTCAAAACGGGAGAGAAAAGTAAACGGCCCTTCGTACAAGCCGCTGCCCAGTTTCAGGCTGCCTTCACCCTGACGCAGTGTGCCGAGCCAGGTTGCTTCTGAGGTTCTAACTGCCATGATAGACTCCTTGGGTTGAAAGATAGTTCGTGAGATTTATTGTGCCACATTCGGCCGAAAACGCGATCATCCGTCCCCGCCCGCCAACACATTGCTGATACAGCCGCCGGTCACGCCGTCGAGGCCAGTTCTTGATATAGAAACCAGGCCCCCTTGCGCCGATCGGCATCCTTCGGCGCGCGATCATAGTACAGGTCAAAAATCTGCCCGCTTTCCGTCCGCACGCGAAAGAAAGCACGTCCCACCCCCCAGGAGCCGCGCTGCGCCGCTACCGCCGCATGTTCCGGCTGCATATTGTGCGCCATGCGCCCCCGCCGGGTGTAGTCATGCCACTCCGCCGCCATTTCGACCACACGATAAGTCCGCCCGTCCCAGATGAAAGCGTCAGGACAACCCGCCTTTTTCTCCAGCGCGGGCGCCTTATCGAACATGACTTCAATAGACTCGCCGATAAAACGCACCGGTTGAACCGACATGTTCACCTCCTCAAAAGAGGGAACACAGCGCGGGCCGTGTTCCCTCCTCCGTTTCTAGGCCGGAACCGCTTCCAACGCTTCGTAAGCGGCGGCGCGCTCCCGGCGGAACTGCTGCGTGTAGAGCCGATAGTAATGACCGCGCTGCCGGATCAATTCGGCGTGGCTGCCCATTTCGGCAATGCGCCCGCCATCGATGACCAGAATGCGATCCGCCCGCCGGATGGTGGATAACCGATGGGCGATGATGAAACTCGTGCGCCCGCGCATGAGCGCCTCCATACCGCGCTGAATTAGCGCCTCCGTCAACGTATCCACCGAACTCGTGGCCTCATCCATGATGAAGATTTCCGGCCGGGCCAGGATGGCGCGGGCCAGGCTGATGAGCTGCTTCTGGCCTACCGACAGCAAGTTACCGCCCTCGCCCACTTCCGCCGCATACCCTTTCTCCAGCGTCAGGATGAAATCATGCGCGCCGGCCATCTTCGTCGCCGCTTCGATCTCCGCCTCGGTGGCATCCAGCCGACCGTAACGAATATTCTCACGAATAGACCCCGAGAACAAGTGGGGCGTCTGCAACACCATGCCGATCCGCGATTGAATGGCGTGCTGCGTCAGATCGGTGTAATCGTGTTCACCGAAATAGATCACGCCCGACTTCGGCTCATAGAAGCGACACAGCAGGTTGACGATGGTGGATTTGCCGCCGCCCGTCGGCCCCACCAGCGCGATGCTCTCACCGCGGCGCACGCGCAGGTTAAAGTCGTTCAGCACCGGCTTGCCCTCCTCATAATAGAAGGTAACATGGTCGAAGGTGATCTCGCCCTGCAACGTGCCGGGATCAATGGCGTGGGGTTTGTCCAGGATGTCGGGCTGCGCGTCTATGAGCGAGAAGGCGCGTTCGGCCGAAGCAATGGATTGTTGCATCTGCGCATACACACGCGCCATCTCCTGCACCGGCCACATCATGAACATGACATAACTAACAAACGCCTGAATTTCCCCGACGGTGATGGAACCGCTCAGCGCCAACCGACCGCCGTACCACACCACGACCGCCGCCCCGATGGCGCTGATCAACTGGACGACGGGCAAGAATAACGCCGACAGCCAGGAGGCGCGGAAGGACGCCTGATACATGCTGCCGGTCAGGTTTTGGAAGTCGGCCAACTCTTTCTCTTCACGCGCCAGCGACTTCGTCACGCGCACGCCGGTGATGTTTTCATTGTAGGAGCCGGTGATCTTGGAGTTGATCTTGCGCACCTGCCGGAATTCAGACAGGATCAGCCGCTTGAATTCCGCCGCCACGATGACCAACACCGGCACAGTCAATATAACCCAGATCGCCAGCTTCCAGTTAATGACGAACATAAAGATGGCGGCTGTGCTGATGCTCATCACGCCCCAGGTCACATCCAGCAATCCCCAGGTCACCAATTCGGCGATGCGCTCCGAGTCGGACGTGACGCGCGACATGATCCAACCCACCGGTGTGCGGTCAAAGTAGGCGAAAGAAAGCTTCTGGAGATGTTCAAACATCCGCCGGCGCAGGTCGTAGCGAATGCGTTCGCCTAAGGCCCCCGCCATGTAGATGAAAACAAACACCAGCCCGGCATTGACGAGCAGCAAAGCGCCGTATTGCGTCAATATCTGTCCAACCAGCGGTCGGCTGCCGGTAGCAATACCTTCATCAATCAGGCGCTTAGTCAAGAAAGTCTGGTAGCTTTCCGACAACGAGACCAGCGCCACACAGATAAGGAATGCCGCCAGCATGGGCCAATGCGGCCTCGCCTGCGCCAGGATACGAAAGACCGTTCTACCGTTGAACTGGGTTTCGAATTCTTCTTCTTCAAAGTAAGTTTCTGACATAATGCGCCTTCCTCAGTAGCCGAAGCGTCCGGGCGTTATCCCCACGCTTCCGCCAATTCTTCTTCCAGTTCATCCTCAATACGCGCCTGCAACTCAAAGATGCGGCGATACGGGCCGGGGCGCGCGTTCAATTCCTCGTGCGTGCCGGAATCCACAATCCGCCCCTTGTCTAAGACCAGGATCAAGTCCGCATCCATCACCGTCTGAATGCGATGCGCGATGATGAAGGTCGTGCGACCAGGCATCAACACCTCCAGCGCCTCACGGATGGCGGCTTCCGTCTCGGTGTCCACGGCGGAGGTGGCGTCATCCAAAATAAGAATGCGCGGATTCTTGAGCAGGGTGCGCGCCAGGGTAACACGTTGCTTCTGCCCACCCGACAGCGTCACGCCGCGCTCGCCCACCAGCGTGTCGTACCCGTTCGGGAAGCTCAGGATGACATCATGAACGGCCGCTGCCTGCGCCGCGGCGTGAACCTCAGCCTCCGTCACGGCCCGGTCTACGCCGTAGGTGATGTTCTCGCGAATGGTGCGCGAGAAGAGAAACGGCTCTTGTTGCACGATGCCGATGTGTTGCCGCAGGTAACGCCGGGCATAATCGCGCAGTTCGACGCCATCCAGCTTGAGGCTGCCGCCGGTGTAATCGTAGAAACGCGGCAGCAGGTTAACCAGCGAGCTTTTGCCGGAGCCGGTGGGGCCAATCAGAGCCACGATTTGCCCCGGTCGGCAATGGAAGGTGATGTCATGCAAGACGACGGCCTCCGGGCCGTTGTAGCTAAACTCGACATGCTCGAAGCGCACGTCGCCGCGCGGGGGCGTGGAAGGATGATTTACGCCGTCGTCAAGCGGCTCGCGGTCTTCTTTGATGATGTCCATGACGCGCCCGAAGGAGACAACGCCGGTGGAAATCTGGACGATGAATCGGCCGATATTGCGCATCGGCCAGATAAGCCAGGTCAGCAACCCCAGGTAGGCCAGATAGGTCCCTAGCGTGATCTGCCCATCAATCGCCATCCAGGCTCCTAACAAGTAGCCCAAGATGAGTTGCACACCAACCACCACATCAGTTGACGGCCAGAAGGTGGCGTGCATCAACAACAAGCGCCGTCCGCGTTCATACCGTTCCCAATTGTCCGCCTCAAACTTCTCCCGTTCGTAAGCCTGGCGGGCGAAAGCGCGCACCACCCGGATGCCACTCAAGTTTTCCTGGAGCGTGGTGGAGAGTTTGGCTTCTTGCTCCTGGAAGGCTTGGTAACGCTTTTCCAGCCGCCGGAAAAAGATAATGGAGGTCACCAGGATGATGGGCATGGTGACGACGGAATAGAGGGCCAGCCGGGTATTGAGATTGAGCAAGGCGATGAAGTTGATGAGGAAGAGGATCAGGATTCGGCCGAATCCGATCGCTTCTTCCGAGTAGAACCGCCGCAACGCCTCCACATCCGATGTCGCCCGCTGAATCAACTCTCCCGTCGGCGTCTTGTCATGATACGCAAACGATAGGCGTTGAATATGGTCATACAGGTAATCGCGCAGGCGCAAGGTTATGCCTTCCGCCGCCGCCGCCGCCCAGCGGCCGCTCAAAAACGTGAATAACCCCTGTGCCAGCGCCAACCCGATAAACCCTAACGCTACCCAGAGCAGCCAATCCACCTTTGCTGCCTGTCCTAGCACATCATCGGCAAAGAAACGCAGCAAATAATAGAAGGCCGTTCGCGCCGCCGCCGACAGACCCACGGCTACCGTGGCCGCCACAAAAAGACCCCGATAACCCGCCAGCATCCGCCAAAGGCCCGCCAACCGGTTGGAAGTCACCGCCTGTTTCAAATCATACGCCAAAACTGAGGGTCTCTCGTTCATACCTAACCTGTCTGCCGGATTGCCGGCCGGTGAAGCCGGCTTGTGGAAGCAGCCCCACCCTTAGGAAAACAAAAAGGTCGTTGGTGACGGTGCACCCACGACCCTTTTTCCTGGCCCAGTTGCCTGGGAATCCCAATAAAAAAGCCGCGGGTGTTAAGAAAGCGCCCGCGGCCTATGACAATCTGAGTTAGATCATTCTGTCAGCGACCAGGCGCACTCCAACCCTGAGCCATGCCACCCTTTACGGTGGCGGCCCGAGTGCGGAAGATGATTGTACGAATCTGCTCCATGCGCTGATATCCTCATACAACGAAATGAATTTTTGAAGCTCCCCTATGCTAACAAACCGATCTCATTTTGTCAACAATTTTGCCGTTTTCAGCCCATATCGCGCGCGTTGGCCGTTTAACCCTGCGCGTCAGGCAGCGACCCAGGGCGCGCGCATGTGACCTGTTTTCACAATGGGGGTTCTACCCGTATGTTCGTTCCGCCAAGACGCTCCAGATCGCCCCTTGCCAAACCATATCGGATGCGTTCCTCTGTTTCACCACCAGCTTGGGTGAATTGCACACGTCCCTCAGGCTGCATGCCGGCCTTTTGCATAACACGGATGGAAGCGCCGTTATCGGGATGACATTCGGCAAATATTCGGCGCAACTGGAATTCGGCAGCGCCCACATATAACAAAGCGCGAACGGCTTCCCCCATATACCCTTGTCCCCAATAGCGGGGCAGCATGGAGTACCAGGTGAAGGCTTCCTCCGCTTCAGGGGCCAGAACCGTCAGACCACACTGTCCGAGCCACTCCAGGTCGTCCCGGCGAACGATGGCATACGCATAAAACAGCCGCGGGTGCGCCTGAATGGATTGCTGCGCCCGCTCCAGAAATTCGTGGGTCATCTCTGGGCTGATGTGCTTACGTGACCGATAACGCAGCACCAACGGGTCACTATCGAGTTCACGGAGCATGGAAAAGTCTTCCCTGTTGAAAACCCGTAGAATCAGCCGATCGGTCAGGATTGGCATAGCTATTGGGCTAGCGTCGATCACTAGGCGATTTAGCGGCGGGCAACGGGGTTAATAGTGTCAGGCGTAGAGAGCGCGCTAACTGCCAGACTGTAACGGATTCGGCCGATATTGCTCAAACTCCACCGGCAGGATCAAGCCCGCTACGCGCAATTGTTGCAGCCGATTGAGATAGGTTGCCCCAATCATCAAATGGTGCGCTACATCGGCCACACTGCGGTTCTCCGGTTTCTCCAGATAGGAGCCCTTGACCCATTCGTTAAAAACACCCATGGCCGGCCCGCACCAGATTTGATAATCCGCCTCGCGTCCCTTCTCCCCTGTGTTAGCCCAACGCGAGGAAAGCCCCAGATACCAGCGGAAAATCAGCGCCATCTTACGCTTCGGGTCTTTGTTAGCGCGTTGAATCTGGGCCGGGTCGCGCTGGGTAAAATACGCCACCGTCTCCTCCCATACCGCGTCCATACTGCGTCGCAGAACTTGTTGCTCCAGCTTCTCTCGTTCCGCAGTGGGAATCGCTTCAATGCTATCGTAGTCGCGGTAGAGCTCATACAACTTTTGCGCGCGCATGCCAAAGAGCGTGCCGCGCTTGAGCACCTGCACCTTCACGCCCATCTCAAACATATCGGCCGCCGGAGCCATTATCACATCGGTCATGTCGGCCTGCGCCAGCAGTTGCCGCGTCGCCGGGGAGGTGCCGGCCTCGACACAAGATTGATTCACCGAGCCGGTAACCACATAACCCGCTCCCATACTGAACGCCGCCAGGGTCGAGGCGGGTGTGCTGATGCCGCCGGCCGCGCCCACACGAATAGGCATCGGGTAACGATATTTCGCCTGAATGTCATCCCGCAAGGCCAGGATAGACGGCAACAAGCCGACCAGAGGGCGATTATCGGTGTGGCCGCCGGAATCCGCTTCCACGGTCACGTCGTCGGCTATCGGCACATGCTGCGCCAGCGTGGCCTGCAATTCGGTGATGCGCCCTTGTTGCACCAGTTGACGCAACATCGCTTCCGGGGCCGGCTGCATGAATTGGATCGCCACTTCGCGCCGTGACAGCTTGGCCATAATCCGATGCCCGGTGACGATCTGGCCGGATTGATCGAGACTCAGACCGGCCGCCCGGTAATAGACGACATGAGGCGTCAAGCCCAGGTAGGCGGAAGCTTCGACGTTGGCGACGCCATGCTTCACATACAATTCGGCGGCCCCTCGCTCCAGAGCGTCTTCGTTGGGGCTGTGGATCAAATTGAACGCGTATGGGCCTTGCGGCAGAGCGGCCTGAATGCGTTGAATGGCGGGCTCCAAACGCGACGGCACCGCGCCGGCCGCGCCATAGGAGGCGAGGATTTGTTCACGCCCTAAGCGGATGACCAGCTCTTCGCTGGCAATGGCGTTCGCCATGGCGCCGGTGGCGTAAGGGTAGCGCACACCGTAGGCGCTCATGAAATAGGGGTCGCCTAGCTGCTGAGGCCAGATCGGCGGGCAGGCTAGGAGGGTCTCGACCTCGTTATTGACGGCCGGGTAGAGCGAACCGGCGTGGGTCACGCCAATCTGACCGTTGTAGCGGATAATGTAGCAGGGATAGGCCAGGTTGAGCAAGCAGGCCTGGATGCCGGCGGCGTCAAAGGCCACTTCGGCCAGAGCGCCATGCCAGGCCAGATTATAGAGTGTCGGTGTGCCCCAAAAGCGGAGTCCGTTGTCGGTTGTCGTCATGGTATTATCCTTATGTTTGAGCCGGAGCTATTTTCCTTCCGGATGGGCTATTCGTCAACTGGCTGATTCGGCCGAATCCCCCTCTTCTATCCACCTGCACACCCCAATCTTTCAACTTCGGCAGCTTTGTAAGCCATCTCGCAAGGCTGTGGTGCTATCCTTCAAGAAGACAATGCGCGCTAACCCTGAGTGTTTTAGAGATGGCCGATCGGCCGGCTTCTCCAGACGTTAAGAATAGGGTAAATCGCTGACCACCGAGCTAACAGGCTTTTTCTTGGCGGAGACGCCCCATATATGGGCATGGTTAGCCAAAACGACCCCATATATAGCCCGTTGACTTCAAGCGGGTTCTGCCGCGGCCAAGGAACAGGTTGCACAACACAGTAGATTGGTGCTATACTAGTTTTTCTGACAATGTTTAGACAAAAGCGCGGTTGGCTAGAAAAGCTGCGCACCAAAAAGATAGAATAGGCCGTATGCGAACCCTCCCGCCAAACCATCATACCCGACGGAGGGTTTTTGTACCTGTTGGTGGTTTCATGTTTGCGCCGAATGCCGGGGATGCTGCTGTCGGGTAAGTTTTCTTTCCACAAACCATCTTGCCTGGCCGCGCCGGGCTTTTTGTGTTTTCCGGCTCCCTCCAGCCGTTACGGATCGTTGTAGGCTGGTGTACTGTTTAAATATCCATTGACTTGATAGGATTGAATCCGATGAAAGGTTTCGATTTGATTATTCTGACACCGCCTGGAGCGGCAGACCCTGCTCTGGCTATTGCGGCGAGTCGCGCTGAGGAATGGGGCTTACTGGACCTGACATTCACCGAGCCGCTGGCGGCCCGACAGGCTCTGCAAAAGCTGACACGTTTCGGCCGAAATCGCCTGGGTGTGCGCCTGGACAGTCGCGATGCAACCTTCATAGAAGCCATTGCGGCCGACCTATCCCCCGCCATCTCCAGCATTCTGTTGACGGGGCCGGCTTCTCAAGCCCTGGTGCAAGCCTTCCAGAGCTCCGGCCGACAAGTTTGGCTCGAAGTGACCAGCCTGCCGCAAGCTCTTCAGGGTGTAGCCTGGGGCGCTGACGCCCTCGTTGCCAAAGGCCAGGAGGCAGGCGGCTGGAATGGAGAGGCCACAACCTTCATTTTGCTACAACAACTCGCGCCGGCGAATCGCCTGCCCGTTTACGCGCAAGGCGGCATAGGCCGTCACACCATCGCCGCGGCCTATGTCGGCGGGGCAGCCGGGGTCGTCCTCGACTCCCAGTTAGCCTTGCTACAGGAATCCAACCTGCCTCAACCGGTCAAGGACCACGTCGCCGCCATACGGGCCAGCGAAACGCTACAATTGGGCCACGATCCCGGCCTCTTATGCCGCATGTACGCCGGCGATGCTGCTCCGGCCGCGACAACGTTGCGCCAACTCAGCTTCACCCTGGATGAGACACAATCGGCCGATTGGCGCGCAGCCGTGGCCGCGCGTGTAGGCTGGGGTTCCCTGAGCGACAACATCTGGCTCTTGGGACAAGATGCGGCTTTTGCCGCCGATTTTGCTCGGCAGTTCCATAACGTCCGGGGCGTCGCTCAGGGCTTGCGCGCCAGCCTAAAAGCACACGTCAGCCTGGCGACTGATCAGAAAGCGTTAGGTGAAGGCAGCTCCCTCGCCCGTTCACATGGCACGCGTTTCCCCATCATCCAGGGGCCGCGCATTCGCATCACAGACGTTGTGCCGTTTGCCAGCCAGGTGATGGAAGCCGGAGCGCTGCCCTTCATCTCGCTGGGCTTGATGCGCCCCCCCGAAGCCGAAGAGTTGCTGAAACAAACCCAGACATTGCTCGGCCGCTCTCCCTGGGGCGTCAGCTTGCCCGGCTACGTGCCGATGGGGCTGCGTGAAGAGCATGTAAAAGTGGCCCGCCGCTTTAAACCGCCTTTTGCCATGATTAGCGCCGAACAGGGCGAACACGCCCGCCAACTTGAGCAAGATGGGGTGCGGGTCTATCTGGTCGTCACAGAACCGGATCAACTCAGGTCCTTGCTGCAACAAGGCTTGCGCTGTTTTGTCCTGGATGGGCGCGAAAGCGGCGGCAGTTTGAATCCGCGCACCAGTTTCGTCTGGTGGGAAAAAGCCGTCACGGTTTTGCTCGAAGCGTTGCCCAAGGATGCCGCGAATGTGCACGTCTTATTTGGCGGCGGCATCCATGACGGTCTGTCGGCCGCTATGGTGGCGGCCGTAGGCGCCGCATTGGTGGCGCAGGACGTTAAGATCGGCCTGATGGTGACGACCGGCTATGTCTTCACACGGGAAGCGGTAGAAACCGGGGCGGTGATGCCCCGCTTCCAACAAGCGGCGCTGGAGGCAACGGAGACAGTTACCTTGGAAAGCGGGGCGGGGCGCGCTATTCGAGCCTTGCCAACGCCATTTGCGGCCGAATTTGTCAAACGCCGCCGTCAACTGTTCCATGAGGGTCTAGAGGCCCAGGAAGTGCAACAGAAGATGGAACTGCTCAAATTGGGGCGGTTCCGCATTGCTTCTAAAGGCTTGGGACGCCACCCCGATTTCGGCCGTGAACGCAATGCGCCCAAGTTGATCAGTCTCAGCCCGGATGAACAGTACCAAACAGGCTTGTATCTGGTCGGGCAAGAAGTTGCGCTGCGCCATGAACTGACGACCATTGGCGATTTACATGCCGAAATGATCCTGCATAGCGCCACACTCCTGGAACGTTTGTCTCTTGAGCCGGAGATAGAAATCCCGGCTTACGCCAATCAGCCGTCTCAAATTGCCATCGTCGGCATCGAGACTTTGCTGCCGAAGGCGGAGAACAAACAGCAGTATTGGGAAAACATCATTCAGGCAGTTTTCGCCCTGACGGAGATTCCACGCTACCGGTGGGACTATCATCTCTTCTTCGATCCCGATCCCTCCGCCAAGGACAAGATTTACTCTAAATGGGGCGGATTCCTGGATGATGTGCCTTTTGACCCATTGGAGTTCGGTATGCCGCCGAACTCCCTCAAATCCATAGACCCGATGCAATTATTGGCGCTCAAGGTAGCCAAGGCGGCTTTGGGAGATGCCGGCTATCTGGAGCGGGGGTTTGATCGCAGCCGAACATCCGTCATCCTGGGCGCTTCGGGGGGGACGGGAGACCTGGGCGGGCATTATCTATTGCGTTCCAGTCTGCCGCTGCTGTTTGGGGAGCATTCGGCCGATTTGATTAACGCCGCCGGCCATATGCTGCCGGAATGGACGGAGGACTCCTTCGCCGGCTTGCTGCTCAATGTGGCCGCCGGCCGCATCACCAACCGGCTAGACCTGGGCGGCGTCAACTATATTGTAGATGCCGCTTGCGCCTCCTCCCTCACCGCCGTTCACCTGGCCTGCAAGGAGCTGGAAACTCATAACACTGACATTGTCATCGTCGGCGGCGTGGACACCGTCCAAAACCCCTTCGGTTACCTATGCTTCAGTAAAACACACGCTCTATCCCCCAACGGCACGCCGCGCACCTTCGACGTCGATTCGGACGGCATCACCATCAGTGAAGGCATTGTCATGCTCGTGCTCAAGCGCCTGGCCGATGCTGAGCGCGACGGCGACCGTATTTACGCCGTGATTCAGGGCGTTAGCGGCTCCAGCGACGGCAAAGCCAAAGGCATGACCGCTCCACGCCCCGAAGGGCAGATGTTGGCCTTACAACGCGCCTACGATAAGGCGGGGATTGACCCCAAAACCGTTGAATTGTTTGAAGCGCACGGCACAGGCACCGCCGTTGGCGACCGCACGGAAGCCGTCTCGCTGGGCACATTCCTGGAACAGCACGGGGCCAAGCCGAATAACCATGCCGTTGGTTCCGTTAAATCCATGATCGGTCACACCAAAGCCACTGCCGGCGTGGCGGCTTTGGCTAAAGCCGCTTTGGCACTCCATCACAAGGTGTTGCCGCCGACGCTGGGTGTGCGCACCCCCAATCCGGCGGCCAACTTCAACAGCGGCCCGCTTTACGTTAACTCGGAGACGCGCCCCTGGATCGGCAACGACCATCCCCGACGCGCCGGGGTGAGCGCTTTCGGTTTTGGCGGCACGAATTTTCATGTGGTGGTGGAGGAGTATCAAGGCGACTTCCTGGAACGCCAACCGGCGGTAGCTGATAATTGGAGCAACGAGCTGTTGCTTTGGTCTGGTAAGGATAACCAGAGTGTCAAGCAAGTGTTGAGCGCGCTCTTGAAGGCGCTTCAAGACGGGGCGCAACCCACCCTGCGCGATCTGGCTTATTCACTCTGGCTGGCCTACGATTCGGCCGAATCCATCCATTTAGCCATTGTCGCTTCATCGCTAGACGATCTGCGCGAAAAGTTGGACATCGCCCTGAAAAACCTGGATCAAGGCCCGATCAATCATCCGCGCGGCATATATTCCGGCAATCAGCCGCAAAACGGCAAGGTGGCCTTCCTTTTCCCCGGCCAGGGTTCGCAATACCCCAATATGTTACGCGATCTGGCCATCCATTTCCCGGAAGTCCGCGAAGCGTTCGAACAGGCCGATCGCGTCCTGACCGAGCGCTATGAGCGACCTCTCAGCCGTTTTGTCTTCCCGCCGCCGGCTTTTGATGAGGCAACGCGTGAACGCCAGCAAGCGGAAGTCACGGCCACAGATGTGGCGCAACCAGCCCTAGGCGCGACCGGCGTCGGCGCATATCGCCTGATCACACGTTTAGGCGTGAAACCCGACATGGCAGCCGGCCATAGCTATGGCGAATACGCCGCGCTGTGGGCGGCCGGGGTGTTCGATGACCAGACCCTGCCCGCAGTTTCCGAAGCGCGCGGCCGGTGCATGATTGAGGCAGCCCCGAATGGCCTGGGCACGATGGCGGCAGCTGCCGCCGGCGAAGCGGCCGTGCGGGCGGTTATTGCCGAGTTGCCGGAAGTGTGGATAGCCAATCTAAATGCGCCCACCCGCACAATAATCTCCGGCTCCGAAGCGGGTATCGCGCGGGCGACAGCGGCGTTACAAGCGGCCGGTGTGCAGATACAACCCTTACAGGTGGCGGCGGCGTTTCACTCGCCCATTGTGGCGCCGGCGCAGGTAGCCTTCGGCCAGGTATTGGAATCGGCCGAATTTTCTCCCCCCGCCTTCCCCGTCTATTCCAATACTACCGCCCAACCTCACAGCCGTGACCCCCAACAGATTCGCCAAACCCTCAACGCCCACCTGGCCAGTTCTGTGCGCTTTGTGGAAGAGATCGAGCAGATGTATGCCGACGGCGCGCGCCTCTTCATAGAGATCGGCCCGCGCAATGTCCTGAGCAATCTGACCAGCCAGATTCTCGCCGGCAAGCCCCACCTGGCCGTCGCCATTGACCACCCGAAGAAAGATGGCATCAACGCCCTCTTGCTGGCCCTGGGGCAACTGGTCGCTGCCGGCCTTCCCCTAGATTTGACCCGCCTCTTTGAAGGGCGCGCCGCGCGTCGGCTCGACCTGGCCGATCTAGTGAGCGCCACTCGGCCCGCGCCGCTATCGCCCACCACCTGGTATGTCAATGGCGGCCATGCTCGCCCCCACAAACAGCCCAAGCCCCTTTACGAGCCGCTCACGCGCGAGCAAATGGTGAATTTGCTCGGCCTGATTCAACCCAACGGCCAAGGGCCAAGCCTGGCCGTGCCGCCACAACCCGCGGCGCTGGCGGCCGCGCTCTCGGCGGCTCCGGCGCAACCCGTCACCGCGCAGCCGAAAGCCGCGCCGACGACGCCATTGCCTCCGGCCGTCTTGCCGGCTGCTCGGCCGCTGCCGACGCCACAGACGCCGCCGCCCGCGCCGGCTAAAGCGGCGCCCATTCCCGTTGCGAATCCACCCATTCCTCCAGTGATGACGCCTATGTCCGTTAACAACCCGCCAACCTCTGCCCCCTTTGCGCCGCCGGCGACCATCCAACAACCGGAAAGCGATGTGGCGACGGTCATGCTGCAATTCCAAAATCTGATGAGTCGGTTCCTGGATACGCAGCGCAGCGTGATGTTGTCCTATCTTCAAGGCAGCCCAGCAGCCGCGGCAAGCCAGGCCGCCCCGACCATGACCGGCGGCTGGACATCCCCCGCGCCGGTCGCCTTCCAGCCGGCGGCCGCGCAACCGGCCGCGCCGACGCCGATGCCCGCGACTTTCCAACCGCCGGCGTTGCCGGCCGCTGCGCCTTCGCTACCGGCTTTCCAGATGCCGCGGCCGGCCGCCCCGGTGGCCCCGCCGCCCATGCCAACCCCGGTCGCGGCGACTCCCGCGCCCGCGCCCACACCTAGGCCGGCCCCCGTGGCTGCGCCGGCGCTGTCCCCCTTCTCCAAAGAGGAGTTGACGGCGGCGCTGCGTGACATCGTGGCGGAACGC
Source organism: Chloroflexota bacterium (assembly GCA_041918535.1). Lineage (GTDB taxonomy): Bacteria > Chloroflexota > Anaerolineae > Promineifilales > Promineifilaceae > DAOTXO01. Next base: position 1,647 of record JAYRVN010000255.1, on the reverse strand, counting down.
ACCGGCTACCCGGCAGAGATGTTAGACCTGGCCGTAGACATCGAGGCGGAACTCGGCATTGACTCGATCAAGCGGGTGGAAATCCTCGGCGCTTTTCAAAAACAGGCCTTACGGGCTGATCAACAGATAGACCAGGAGGCCATGGATCGCCTGACCGCCATTAAGACCTTGGGCGGGATTGTGGACTGGATTCACCAGGCTATTTCAGAAGGCGCGCCGCCGCCGCCGCTGGCCCCGGTTGTTCCGGTTCTTGTCCCTGACCGGGCGGAGTTGTCGGCCGCTTTGCGCCAGATCGTGGCCGAGCGTACCGGCTACCCGGCCGAGATGCTAGATTTGAATGTGGATATTGAGGCGGAATTGGGGATTGACTCGATCAAGCGCGTCGAAATTCTCGGCGCATTCCAGAAGCAAGTCATACCGGCCGAGCAACAAATCCCGCAAGAGGCTATGGATGAGTTGACGGCGATCAAGACGCTGGGCGGGATTATCAACTGGATTCACCAGGCATTGGAAGAATCGGCCGAAACCCTGCCTCCCATCCCCACCCCGGCCCCAAAGGTTGCGCCCGCCGCCGCTATCCCTAGCCGGGAACACCTGAGCGCCGTCTTGCGCCAAATTGTGGCCGAACGGACCGGTTACCCGGCCGACATGCTGGACCTGAGCGTGGATATTGAAGCAGAGTTGGGGATTGACTCAATCAAACGCGTCGAAATCTTGGGCGTCTTCCAAAAAGAGGTCTTGCCGGCAGATCAACCCATTGAGCAAGCCGCTATGGATGAGCTGACGACCCTCAAGACGCTGGGCGGGATTATTGCCTGGATTCATCAGGCCATGATCGCCGCGACGCCGACGGCGGTTTCGGCCGAAATGCCCGCCACGTTTCAGCCACCAGCCCCAATGCCCAGCGCCCTGCCCAGTAAAGAACACCTCAGCGCCATCCTACGCCAAATTGTAGCCGACCGCACCGGTTACCCGGCTGATGTTCTGGATTTGACAGTGGACATCGAGGCAGAACTCGGCATTGACTCCATCAAGCGCGTGGAAATCCTCGGCGCTTTCCAAAAAGAAATCCTGCCCGGCGATCAAACCATCCCCCAAGAGGTAATGGATGAGTTGACCACCATCAAAACCCTGGGCGGCATCATTGATTGGATTTATGCTTCGATAGGCAGCAACGCGCCCGCGCCTGCCCTGACGCCCACGCCCGTTGCGCAGTCACCCGTTGCCCCTCTGCCGCCCGCGCCCGAAGTGACAGTTCCTCGCTCTTTCCTGACGCCGGTGGATGCGCCGCCGCCGCCGGCCGGAGAGTTGAAGCTGTCCAGCAAGCACGTCTACTTGATTACCGACGACGGCCAGGGCATCGCCGCCCATGTTGCCGAGCAACTCAGCCGCAACGGACAGCTGGCGGTTTTGCTACAATTCGGCGCGCAGTTGGCTCAGGTAGCGCCCAACGCTTACCAGGCCAATCTGATGCATCCGGACGTGGTTACCCAACTCCTGGCCCAAATCCGTGAGGAATACGGGCCCATCGGTGGCCTGATCCATCTACTGCCGCTGGCAGGGATGCCGCCGTTTGAAGAGCTTGACCTGCCGGCCTGGCAAGCCTACTTGCGACGCGATGTCAAGAGCCTCTTTTACCTCGCGCGC
>JAYRVN010000254.1:0-5721 GCA_041918535.1 Chloroflexota bacterium | reverse complement strand
CGACATCACCAGATAGCCGGTCGGCGGCGAGGTCAGATAAACACTGGCGTAACCGCTCAAAATGGCAAAAAGCAGGGCGGCCAGGGCAGTATAACACAGCGCGCTCATCGGCCAGTTCCGTTCGCGCCAGGCCTCGGCCAGACGGCGCAAGCGCCAGAGCACCCAGACCAGGCTGCTCACAAAAATGGCCGCGCCGAGATAGCCCACTTCGCCCAAATACCAGGCCCACCACTGGTCGGTGATGTAGGAGAAGTAGGTAGGGGTGGCCCCGGTCATGTTGCTGATGCCGAAACGGTAATACAGGGGGCTATAATGGTATTGAACACTGACAGGGCTGCCGAACATCCCTAAACCCGCCCCCAGGCCGTGTGTCTCGGCGTTAATGACCAGGGCGACTTTGAGCAAGGCGGAACGCACGTTGGTCGAGCCGTCCACCAGCCGCAACTGGATGACGTCCCAGAGAAGGGCTGAGAAAAGGGCGATGACGATGAGAGCCGCCAGACTGAGGAGCGCGATGGTAACCAGCGTCCGCGCGCGCACCCGTCCCTGGCGTAGGCGGATCAAAGCGTATTGCACCAGCAGGATAACCGGCAGCAGGAGCAATGATTTGAGCCGGGCGGTGATGATCACACCGGCAATAGCGGTAGCCATGAGGATCAGGCTGCGACGGGAGTTGGTTAATAGGGCCTGGGCGGCGTAGAAGGCGGCGGCGATGGTCATGAAGCTCGCCATGTGGCTCTGGTGGAAGAAGAAGCTGCGCGCCGGCATGAGACCCAGACGGATTTCGGCCGAAACCACGCCCGGCAACGGGTTGACGCCTAAACCGAATTCGACAATCAGGGCATAGGCCACGGCGGCGACGGTTATCAGACCGAAGAAACGTGTCAGGCCGCGCAGGATAAATTCGGCCGAATGCCTATCTAGCGGCAACATCTGATACACCAGCAAAATTAACAACGGCTTCACTGCCAGCAAATAGCCGCGCCATAGAATCGGCGGCGACACCTGGTTGAGCGCACTGGTATAGAGGGATTCGGCCGAAAAAATCAGCAGCCAGCCCGCCGTTGCCGCCAGATACAGCCGGCCCGTCGCCAGCACCATGCCGCCGGTGAGCAGCAAAAAACCGAAGAGGATCACTTCATCCAGGAATCTGATTGGCGCAAAGCCCGCGCTTTGTCCCCAAAAGATGAGCGTGCCGGAGGCCAGCACCAGATACATCCCGGCCACCACCGCGTGCGCTGTCCCGGCGTAGAGCCAGGCTTGAACCCGCTCCCACCCGCTGCGTGATTGTGCGTTTATGGCGGCCGAACGCGTGCTCACAACTCACCCACCGTTGGTCAAAACAACGTCACACCGATAGGAATCTTTCATGCGCCGCCCCTTAACGCCGCGCCAGACGCGCCCGCAGCAGCCCCAGGAAAGCCCGGTCTTCTGCGTCCAGGCCTAACGCCCATAGGCTGCCGGCAAACAACCCCGTAGCCGCCAGGGCCAGCAAAGTGATCCGCGCCAAGGGCGAGGCAATCCCTAAGCGGGAGAGCAACACCACGGCTAAGGCGGCCACCGCCGCCGCCGCCAACCCTTTCAAGTAGCGCCGGTCATACGGCCACACCCCGACATGCCGCCGCGTGAGGAGCGAGAGCAACAAGAACATGCCACTCATAGCGCATAACGTCGCCAGCGCCACCCCATTTAATCCCCAACGCGGCCCTAGCAAAAAAATCAAACTCACATTGACGATCAACATGGAGCTGGAAACGGCAAACCATTGATTCTGTTTGCCCGCCATCACCAATAAATCATTGCCGGCCCCGCTGGCGGCATGCGCCAACCGCGCCAGTGACAGGATCAACAGAGGCGTTGCGCCGGCGGCATATTCAGCCCCAAACAAGGCCACCATCACATCGCGCGGCGCAAACGCAGTGACCAAAAACGGCGGGATGCTCAGATAAAGCATCCATTTGGTCGTCACGCGGAACAATTCTTGCAGACGTTCCGTCTGCCCCCGGTGAAACAGGTCGGACACCATGGGGGTGAAGATGGCGCTGATGGCGGAAATGATGGTGGCAAAGATAATTGAGAATTGCGAGGCCGCTTGATAGACGCCCACTTCGGCCGATGGCAACAGATAGGCCACAATCAACCGATCCACCCGAATGACCAACACGGCGAACATCGTGGCGGCGGCTGTGGGCAAGGAAAAGCGCAGGAGCTCGCCATAGCCAGGATAGTGGGTCAGCTTGATGCGCCGGTCAAAAACATCGGGGAAGAGGTGATTCAACCCATAGAGGCCGTAAATCACGGCCGCGAGATAGGACAACACCCCGGCGGCCATGAAGCCGAGCAAGTGACCGCCGACAACGTAGAAGAGGAGGATGAGGAGCAGATCAACCGTCGGCTGGGTGATGTCTTCGATGCCGACTGAGAATCCGATGCGCTGAGAGATACGGGTGGCGGCGCTGAGGGTCAGCATAATTGCGCCCAGGGGGAAAGCCCAGGCTACGTAACGCAGTAATTCAGCCAGGTCGGGCTTTTGCAGCAGATCGGCCAGGGATTCGGCCGAAACGAAGACAGCGCCCCCGGCGATAACCCCGCTCAGCCCGGCCAACCCAAGACACCTGAACAGCAACGTTTTGAAGCCGGCCGGATCCGCCGGGCGGTAGCGCGGCGCAAAGCGGATGGCCCCGCTCGGCAAACCCAACGGCACAATCTGACCGGAAAGATTCATCAAATTCCAGGCGGTAGAATATAAGCCAAAGGCTGCCGGGCCTAGCCAGCGCGCCACGGCCACCTGGCTGACCAGATTCAACACGCGACCAACGGCTCGACCCAGGAAACCGATGCCGACGCCGCGAGCCAGTGTTCTCACATCTGTTTGATGGGTTTGAGATTCTTGTTGCGCCATTGACGATAAGGTCACGCCCGACCTTTTCATTCACCCCTGGATTATGGGAGCGAAGAACCGGCCGGTTGCGTCTCGGTTGGTGACGACAGGCGTTTGAGGGCAGCCCGGGCCACGGCCTGGTCAGGCTGCAAGGCCAAAGCCTGCCGATAGGCCGTCAGAGCGTCGGCTATCGCCCCTTCCGCCTCGGCTATCTGGCCTGATAACACAAAGAAAGCGGCGTTAGGCGCGCCTAGATGCTGCGTGTAGGTGGCTAACGCCTGCCGGGCGGCCGCCCATTCACCTTGCCGCCAGTAGCTATCGGCCAATTCATAGTAGATGGGGGCGTAGTCCGGGTAGAGCCGGGCCGCTTCCTGGGCGATCTGCTGCGCCAGCCCCGTGTTCTGCATTACGCGGGCCAGACTGGCGCGGGCTAGGAACCAATACGGATAAGGATTTTTGGTTAGCGCCTGCTGATACCAACCATCGGCTTCTGCATAGCGTCGCTCTCGGCGCAGCAATTGGCCTGTTTCAAATTCACCGATGCCGCGGGCCGGGGCGACGGTTATCGCCTGTTGGAATTGGGTCAGGGCGGCCTCCATGTCGCCATTTTGCTCATAATAAACCCAGCCGAGATCCACGTAAAGGTGCGGTTCCGCGGGAAATTCTTGCAAGGCTGCCTGGCAGGCGGCCACCGCTTCCTGCCACTTTTGCTGGCTAACCAGGCTTTGAGACAGGGCGCGCCGCCACCACAGGCGATGATAGGAAGTTGGGACGGTGGTCAACGTGATTTGCAAAACGTGTTCGGCGGCGGCATAGTCGCCTTGATCGAGCAAGACAGTGGCCAACGCTTTGGCCGCCAAGGCGTGGTCGGCGTCCCATGCCCGCGTGAGGGCTGCGCGCGCGGCCTCCCAGTCAGACCGCTTAATGTCCATCTGCCCGATCTGATACCAGCCCTGGGCGCGCGTGGCGGGGAAGCGGGTGGCTAGCGCATACCAGGCTAAGGCGGCGTCGGGGCGATTTTGCCGGGCCGCGATCTGCCCCTGAAGCAGGCTGTCGGCCGGATAAGCGCCGGCTTGTTCCCAGGCGGCGCGCGCTTCGGCCGATTCGTCGTCCAGGGTGTAGGCCAGACTTAAGGCGCGTTGGGTTAGGGGTGAGCCGGGGCGAGCCGACCGGGCGTGTTGGAGGGCGACAAGGGCTAGGGAGAGGGAATGCGTGTCCAGGGATTCGGCCGAAACCGTGCGCAAAGCCCGATTCAACCCGAGCAAACCCGCGTTGTGCCAGACGTTACCCAACCAATCGCCGCCGCGCAACCCCAGCAGACAGACAAGCATGAACCCAAGCAAAAAGATTGTCCGATGGGACTTATTCCGGGGCGTTCTCCGTCCGCCAGTCCAACTCACGACGTTCAGGCTGAGGCCTCCCTTTGGCGCGGGGCGGGGGGGATGGCTACACGCAAATCGCCGCGTCGGTAGGCCCGAATGGAGATAAGGACCAGCGCGGCCAAAGCGCCGAGCGCCGCCGCCGGCGCGGCTAATAACAGCGGCCGAGGGCCGATGGCGTGCTCAGGCGTGGCGGCATGGCTGGCGACCTGGAGTTCGATGCCCGGTTCCTGACTGGCGAGGCGCACCTCTGCCACTTTGCGAGCCAAGGTCAATACCGCTTCACGCGCCACATCGCGGCTATCAGTCAGGCGTTCTTTGGTGGCCGTGGCTTCTTGCAGCCGGCGTTGCAGATCGAGGATAGTGGGCTTCAGATCGGCGAGCAAGGTGTCTAATTCGGCCGAACGCGTAGCCAAAGTTGCCGCCAGACTGTCTAAAAAGGCCAATTGCTGGGCGGTGGAACGCTGCTCTATGCCGGCCCCAGCCAGTTGCAGCGTCACCGGCAGCGTCGCCGCCCCACTCACCGCCCGCACTTGCAACAGTAAAGCCGCCAACGCTTCTTGCGCCGACGGGTTGTCGCCGGCCGACAAAGCCGTCAATTGCTGCCGCACACCGGCCAGATCGCGCAAGATAGCGGCTAATGCCTGCTGCTCGCTTAAGAGTTGCCCTTGCGTTAACAAGCGCGCATTCAACTCCCCGGTGAGGAGGCCGCCCTGGTCAACCGCCGCAAAATCCACCAGGGCCTGTTCATGCCGCGCCAACTCCGTTTGCTCTTGCGCCAATTGGGCTTCAAAGAACGCCACGGCCGCGCTGTCTTGACCCGCATAGAGCCGGTTGATGTGCTGAATGAACACCGTCGCCCAAACATTCGCCATTTCGGCCGCCTCGTCAGGCCCGGCCGCTGTGGCCGACAGACGCACCAGACTCAAATCCGCGCCAGATTCGGCTTGCAGTCTCCCTCGCAGGTCGGCCAGAGAAACCTCACGGCTCAAACCGGCGCGCACCTGCTGCAACACGTCATCGCTGACGGCAATTTCCGGGTAGGCGCGGTAAACCACCTTGTCATCGGTCACGGTCGGCAACTTGGGGTCGAACTTCGCCTCGTAACGCAGTTGCGCCACCGCCAATAACGCCGTCGCCCGGTAGGTGGGCGGCATTCGGTTGGCAAACCAATAGGCCGCCAGCCCAAATAACAATGCCGCGCCGAGAATCCAAAACCAGGCTCGTAATAGCGCGCCCAAGTAATGGCGCAAATCAATTTCCTCTGACACCATCTCCTCCACGCAGGCAACATCTCGCCGCCCGCCAGGCTTCACCCAGCCCGGTCCAATAATACCTGAAGATAAGAGGGGAAGCGAACGTCCGCCGACTGGCGCCGGGCTTTCAGCCGGCGGGACAACGAGCGCCGCCCTAACCGGATAATCGGGGAAAGCCGGTCAGGCAAGCGGCCTGACGAACCGG
>JAYRVN010000253.1:0-6644 GCA_041918535.1 Chloroflexota bacterium | reverse complement strand
CTTTGACCCGTCGGCCGCCCACCAACGCTGTCCAGGTACGCGCAGCCTGTTGAGCCAACAAGAGAATCTCCACACGACCACCCGTTGGCTTGCGCGCATATAAACGCGCCGGCAAGACTCGGCTATCATTCGCCACCAGGACATCACCCGGCTGAAGATAATCACCAATGTCGCGAAAGGCGCGATGTTCCAGGCGGCCGTCATGGCGATGCAGCACGAGCAAGCGGCCGGCGTCACGCGGTTCAATGGGCTGCTGCGCGATGCGCTCGGGGGGCAAAAAGTAATCAAAGTCGGCTGTGCGCATGGAACAAGCTTAACGGCGGAAGATGCGGAGGACGATATTGAGCAAGATGCTGCCGACCAGACTGAGCAGAATCATGCTGACCAGGGGGAAGTAGAATTTGAACTCCTCGCCTTCGAAGCTGAAGTCGCCGGGCAAGTGGCCGAGCCAGGGGAAGTAACGCACGGCAATGAGGATGATTCCCCCGACGAAGACCAGGGTCAAGCCAATGATGATCAAGATTCGGCCGAAATCTGCCATAGGAGATTCCCTTCAATAGCTCGCAACGACCCGCCCCCTAAAATAGCCTCGGTTGAGCATTTTCCGCCGGGGGCGGCGGCTCAACCAGAGGCGCGCCCAAATGGCGATAGGCGTGCGGCGTCGCCACCCGACCGCGCGGCGTGCGTTCCAGAAAGCCCAGTTGTAGCAAATACGGCTCTACCACATCCATAATCGTGTCCGATTCCTCGCTAATCGAGGCCGCAATCGTTTCCAGCCCCACCGGGCCGCCGCCAAATTTCTCAATAACAGCTCGCAAGACCTGCCGATCCAGGTCATCGAGACCCAGGGCGTCCACTTCCAATAGACTGAGCGCCTCGGCGGCAATCTGCCTATCAATCTCACCTTGCGCCCGCACCTGAGCATAGTCGCGCACTCGCCGCAACAGGCGCAGCCCCACACGCGGCGTGCCGCGCGCGCGTTGCGCGATCTCCAACGCGCCTTCGTCATCAATCGGCACATCCAGAATGCGCGCGCCACGCCGCACAATAGTGCTCATAGCCGCCAGCTCATAAAAATCCATACGATATTGCGCCCCAAAGCGGGCGCGCAGCGGCGCTGTCAAGAGAGCCAGGCGCGTGGTGGCGCCGATAATCGTGAAACGGGGCAACTTGAGCCGCACATTCTTGGCGCCCGGCCCTTTGCCCACCACCAGGTCCAGCACGAAATCTTCCATGGCCGGATAGAGAATCTCCTCCACGGCGCGCGCCAGGCGATGAATCTCGTCAATGAAGAGAATATCGCCCGCCCGCAGATTGGTCAAGATGGCCGCCAGGTCGCCGGCGCGTTCAATGGCCGGGCCGGAGGTGATGCGGATGCTAACGTTCATCTCATTGGCGACAATGTGGGCCAGGGTTGTCTTGCCCAGGCCAGGCGGGCCGTAGAACAAGATGTGGTCGAGCGGCTCCTTGCGCCGTTTGGCGGCCTCAATGAGGATGCGCAGGTTGGCGATCAGTCGCTCCTGGCCGGTGAATTGCTCCAGGCGTTGCGGGCGGAGGAGGCCGTCCAGCGCGGCGTCATCGCCCCGTTTTTGGCCGGTGATCGGCCGTGAAGTTTCGAGCTTGTCAGACATACTTATGGTCAACCGGTTTACCGGCCGCCGCCGGCCCAGATTTCAACCGGCAAACAGAATTAGGCGGATTATACGCGATCTCGCCGCTGCCGACATTACGCATTCGGCAGGCCATCAGATACAATCGGCCGATATGATGGATAGTCGACTGGTCAATACTCATTTTGAAAACGGGGGTTAAGGCATGGTTTTTGAATCGAAACACCCGCTGGTCAAACACAAATTGGCGCTGTTGCGGGATAGTCAGACGGAGCCGAAGTTATTCCGGGAGTTGGTGGGCGAATTGGCTCAATTGCTCTTTTATGAGGCTTCGGCCGATTTACCCACTCGCGCCATTCAAGTGCAAACGCCGATGGGCCAGGCCACGCAACAAGTCCTGGCCGTCAAAGCGGCTTTGGTGCCGATTCTGCGGGCCGGGCTGGGCATGATGGACCCTATCTGGGATATGATCCCGTCCGCCGAGGTGTGGCACATGGGCATGTATCGCGATGAGACAACCTTGCGGCCGGTGTTTTATTATGAGAAATTTTCGGCCGAACCCCGCGCCCAAATCGCCTTTCTACTCGACCCTATGCTCGCCACCGGCGGCTCCGCCATCGCCTGCACCGACCGGGTCAAAGAGTGGGGCGTGCCGCAACTCAAATTCATCAGTCTGATTGCCGCGCCCGAAGGCATCCGCGCCTTTGAGGCCGCCCACCCGGACGTGCCAATCTTTACAGCCGAGGTGGATTCCCATCTCAACGCCATCGGCTACATCGTCCCCGGTCTGGGTGACGCCGGCGATCGCCAATTCGGCACCCTGCACTAGCCGGCGCTTTGCTTTCCACACCGGCCTCCTCAGCATGAGTTATCTGGGGGTTTTTCTCCTGGCGGCGACTCTGGCTCTGGCGCTGACCCCGGCGGCCGGGCGGCTAGGCTTGCGTTGGGGGATCGTCGCTCGGCCAGGTGGTCGTCGCCAACACACCGGCGAGGTCTCTAAACTGGGCGGGGTGGCGGTGGCGGCGGCCTATTTCGCCGCCGTCATCCTGGCTTATCGCCTGCTACCGCCCATCGGCGACGACATCCGCCGGTTGCGCGGCGTCTTGCTGGGCAGCGGCATTGTTTTCCTTGGCGGCTGGCTAGACGACCGCTATGACCTCTCGCCGTGGGCTCAATTTGCCATCCAGGCAGCGGCGGCGCTGGCAGCTATGAGTCACCTCATCTTCATCGGCGTCTTCACCAACCCAATCGGCGGGCAGATCGTTCAACTTGAGCATCGTTGGCCGTGGCTGGCGTATGGCGTGACGTTGGTGTGGGTGATGGGCATCATGAACGCCGTCAATTGGCTGGATGGCGTGGACGGGCTGGCCGCGGGCGTCGGCGCCATCGCCATGTGTATGTTCGCCTGGCATAGCCACAACCTGGGACAAACGACCGTGGCGGCTTTCCCACTGGCCCTGGCAGGGGCGTTATTGGGGTTTCTGCCGTTTAACTTCGCACCGGCGCGGATATTCCTCGGTTCGGCCGGCGCGTATGTGTTGGGCTATAACCTGGCGGCTCTCTCCATCCTCTCCCCGGCCAAAATCGCCACCACGCTCCTGGTTTTGGCCTTGCCGCTGCTGGATGGGGCCTGGCGGGTGATTGATCGGCTGCGTCATCGGCAAAACCCGTTGCAAGGGGATCGCGGTCATCTGCACTTCCGACTGCTGGATCGGGGTTGGCCTATCTGGCGCATCGTTTTGAGCTATTATGGCGTGGCCCTGACATTTGGGCTGATAGCCATCTTTGCCCCCTCGGCCCTGAGCAAGCTGGTAGTCTTGGGGGTGATGGGAGCGGCCATCCTGGCCGGGCTTATTTGGCAAAGCCGCCATTAACAACCCTCCAGCCTGTTTGTTACCCACGGTTTGGATTGTTCGACGGATGTCGGCTTGACTGGCTATAATGAGCGCGTGAATTACGAACTGCCGGAACGCATCAAGCAAGTGCTCGATAACCTGCCGACAACGACAGGCGTCTACCTGCATCGAGACGCCGATGGCCGGGTGATTTATGTGGGCAAGGCGGTGAATCTGCGGGCGCGGGTGCGGAGTTATTTTCGGCCGAAAGTTGACTCCTACAAAACCGAACGCCTGCGCCAAAATATCCACGACATCGAGATTATCACCACCGCCAGCGAGTTGGAAGCGCTCCTGCTCGAAAACAATCTCATCAAGAAACACCGGCCCTATTACAACATTCGGCTAAAAGACGATAAACGTTACCCCTACATCAAAGTCCACTGGGCTGATCCCTTCCCCAAAGTCACCGTCACCCGCCGCATGGAGCAAGATGGCTCCCGCTACTTTGGCCCCTACACCTCCGCCTGGGCCGTCTACCAAACGCTCGACATGCTGCGCAAGATTTTTCCCTATCTCACCTGTGATCGCGTTATCACCGGCCGCGACACCCGCGCTTGCCTCTATTTCGACATCAAACAATGCACCGGCCCTTGCATCGGCGCCGTCAACCAGACGCAATACCGGGCCATGATTCAGCAACTGATGGATTTTCTGAACGGCAAGTCGGAAAAGGTGCAACAAAATTTACACGCGCGCATGTTAGCCGCCGCCGAGGATCTGGATTTTGAGGCGGCCGCCCGACATCGCGACCAATTAAAAATCCTTGACCAAATTGTCGCCAAGCAAAAAGTCATTAGCACAGCCGCTACCGATCAGGACGTGATCGCCTTCGCCCGCGACAACGGCGAGGCGTGTGTGCAAGTTTTCTTTATCCGATACGGCAAATTGATCGGCCGCGAATACTTCTTGCTGGAAAACGCGGAAGAAGCGCGAGACGGCGAAGTGTTGCAGGAATTCCTGACGCAGTTCTATGACAACGCCGCCCACATTCCCAAAGAGGTATTGTTGCCGACGGAAGTGGATGAGGCGCAAATCATTGAACAATGGCTGCATCAGAAGCGCGGGACAAAGGTGTCCATCCAGATTCCGCTGCGCGGCAAGAAAAAAGAGTTGGTGGAGATGGCCGCCAAGAATGCCACGGACACCCTGCTAACGTTGCGCCAGCAATGGGCGGCTGACCGCTCCAAGCATGTGGCGGCGATGAATGAACTGAAAGAGGGGCTCCATCTCCCCCACCAACCGGCGCGGATTGAGTGCTATGACATCAGTCACACCCAGGGAACCCAGACGGTGGCCTCAATGGTCGTATTCGTGCAAGGCGCACCACTCAAGGGCGATTATCGCCGTTTTAACATTCGCAGCGTAGGCAACGATGATTATGGCGCGATGAAAGAGGCGTTGACCCGGCGTTTTCAACGTTACCGCGATAGTCTGGCCGGGGAATTGACCGAGGCCAATCAAATCGGCCGAATCCGTAAGGACACCGCCTGGGCCATCCTGCCTGATTTGCTGCTCATAGATGGCGGCAAAGGACAACTGGCTATGGCGCAAGCTGTGTTACATGACTTCGGCCTGACCGACGAGGTCCCGGTAGCCGCCCTGGCCAAGCGGGAAGAGGAGCTTTTCGTGCCGGGACGCGCCGATTCCATCTGGCTGGAACGCAATTCGCAGGCGCTCTTCCTGGTACAACGTGTGCGCGACGAAGCGCACCGCTTCGCCAACGAGAGCCATCGCCAACGTCGCTCAAAGGTCGGCATCGCCTCTATTCTCGACAGCATTCCCGGCGTCGGCCCCAAGCGACGCAAACTGTTGCTCGACCAATTCGGCTCCTTGGACGGACTACGCGAGGCCACCTGGGAGGAGATGGCCGCCGTGCCCGGCATTCCGGCCGATGTCGCTCAGGCTATCAAAGCGCATCTGGATTAACCTGCGCCGCGCACAGCACAACGACAACGCCGGTAAGGGGTTCTTGCCTGATAGAGAGTTCATGGACGAGCGGAACAGGCCTTCACCCGGCCACCCAGGAACATTATGGGAATTGATGAACGTTTAGACCCAGAGGAAGTGCGCGTACATGCGCAAGCTATCGCCAAGGTGTCGGCGGCGGAGGGATTGCGCGTGTTAAAACTGGAAAATCGGCCGATTCTTGGCCGCATTTTTTACTGGATCACCCGCCGCACGCTACAACGTTTCGCCCTTTCGATGGCCCAATTCGATTTACTGGTGGCCCGCGAGGGCACAGCCGCGGCGGCCAACTGGTTGCTACCCCGCTTTATCAATAGCCTCAGCGTGGAGGACAGTGACCGGATTCCACTCGACGGCCCGCTAGTGGTCGCCGCCAACCACCCCGGCGCAGCCGATGTCCTGGCTTTGATGGCCGGCGTGCCCCGCCGCGATTTTCGACTGGTGGTCTCATTACCCTCGGCCAAAGTGCTGACGCACGCCATGAAGCACGTCATCTTTGTCCCACCCAAACAAGAAAGGCAACCGCACCAGGTAACCAATCTGATTATTGAAGAGTTGCGCCAGGGCAACTGCGTGCTGATTTTTCCACGCGGCAACCTGGAACCCGATCCCGTCTTGCTCGACCATAGCGCAGCCTCACTTGGGCACTGGTCTACCAGTTTACGTCTCTTCTGCGAGCAAGCGCCCGACACGCAAATTATTCCGGCTGTAGTCGGCGGCGTCTTCTCCCCCCAGGCGCTCTTAACACCGCTGGCCCGTCTCTATCGGACGCTAAAAGATCGGCAGCGCGCAGCCCTCGTCTTGCAACTCATTGTTAAATTCGCCCGCCCGGAGCGTTGGCCGGTGGCAGCGCAGGTGCGTTTTGGCGAGGTCGTCACCCAGGCGCAGGTGGGGCTAGACGGCGTGTTGCCCGCCGTCAGAGAACAGATGCTCGGCCTGTTTGGACAGGTGCAACAGATTACACCCTGGCCCTTGCTGAATGGCGTCGGCGGCTGGTTCCCCCTGGAGACAGGTCCAGTGACGACAAGCCGCTAGCCGGCCGGAATCACCAACCGGCGCGCCCCCGGACAGCCAGCGCCCGGCGCAAACACGCATAGCGCCTTCACCACAATCGCTTCCCCAAGCCTTTCCAGCTCTTTCGGAATCCATCCGGTCGTGATCAGCTCAACGG
>JAYRVN010000252.1:0-4416 GCA_041918535.1 Chloroflexota bacterium | reverse complement strand
GATAAGCCCGGCTCTCTGGGGTTGCCGGGTCTCGGTTGTCAAGCCCATTCAAAAGTGGGATAATAGCAATTGTAGGGGTCGTTAGCTCAGTCGGTAGAGCAGTGGACTTTTAATCCATTGGTCACAGGTTCGAGTCCTGTACGGCCTATCGTGTGAGCCTCTCCCGCCCGGAGAGGCTTTCGTGTTTCTAGCGGCCATCATGGCCCCTATTTTAACCGGGGATGGGAGCCTCTCCAAAAGGTCACCGGTCTATGTTATAATAAGTCCCTCAGGAACATTTGAGCGATGGCGAAAAAAGAGACAAAGCGCCCAGCCAACCCCAAAAACAGCAGCCAGACTCGTCCGGCGAAGATCACCCCGACCAATGCCAAGGCGATTCGCGGCGGGACCAGCGAGCGGCGTCCGACGCCCACAGCGCGCCCGACGGCGGCCAAACGGCCCGCGGCCCGGCGCATTCCGTCGCCTAAGAAACCCGCCCGTTTCCGGGGCCCGACTTTCTCGGCGCAACAAAAAGCCCTTATTGGGGGCATGGCGCTATTTTTTCTGGCTGCCCTGCTAATTTTAAGCCTGCTCTCGCCCAATCAGGGGCAGTTGACCCGCAGCTTGTCCAACGGCCTGGGGGTGTTGTTCGGCTGGGGCGGGCGGGCCATGCCGTTCCTCCTGGCAGGCGTGGGATTCTACCTGGTGCGGCGGGGGATGGATCAGCCCATGCAACTCTCGCGGTGGCGCGTGGTGGGAGCGGCTCTGTTATTCCTGGTATTTGAAGCGCTGGCGACCCTGTTTGTGGTAACGCGCCCTCCCTGGCCGAATGAATGGACGGCGGCACAGGCGCGTCTGGGGGGAGGGTATCTGGGGGGCAGCCTGACCTGGTTGGCAACTCACGCGGCGCAAACGGGCGGGGCGGTCTTTATCTTTGTCTTGTTGGCGTTGGCCGGCCTGGTGTTGGCCTCCGGGCTGACATGGGCGGATGCGCAAGCCTGGTGGGCGCGCCGACAGACGCGGGCAGCCGCGCCTCAGCCGGTGGCGCCGCGTCCTGCCCGACCTGCGCGACGGGCGGTGATAACGCGGGCGGAGCCGGATGATGACGCGGATGAAGAAACCTCGGCACCCGCCCGTTCCCCGGCGGCGGCGACAACGGCTGCGCCGCAGTCAACATCGGCGGCCGCCAAGCAACCCGCTTCAATTCGCCCGGTGGCAGAGTCGGCCCCCCTGTTCATTACGCCGCGTGAAAGTGCGCCGGTGGATGGGCAATGGGCGATGCCCGATTTGACGCTTATGTTGGAAGCCGGCAGCGAAGGGGAATTGGCGCTAGATTATATTCGGGACCAGGCCAATGTCATTGAGCGGACGCTGGAGAGTTTTGGCGCGCCGGTGGAATTGGTGGAGACGACGCAAGGGCCGACGGTGACGATGTACGGGGTGCGTCCGTTGTTTGTGGAGTTGCGCAGCGGACGCCGCACCAAAGTGAAGGTGAGCAAGATCGCCAATCTGGCGGATGACCTGGCGCTGGCGCTATCGGCCAAGAGTGTGCGCATTCAAGCGCCCGTGCCGGGCAAGGGGTATGTGGGCATTGAAGTGCCCAATGCGCATAAGTTGTTGGTGAGTTTGCGCGATGTGATGGAATCGGCCGATTTTCAGCGCATCACTCCCCCCCTGCGTATCGGTCTCGGTCAGGACGTAGCCGGACAGCCCATTTCGGCCGATCTCACCAAAATGCCGCACCTGCTCGTTGCCGGCACCACCGGCTCCGGCAAATCAGTTTGCATCAACGGTATCATCGCCTGCCTGTTGCTGCAAAACAGTCCCGATGATTTGCGCTTTGTCATGGTAGACCCCAAGCGCGTGGAACTGACCAATTACAACGGCATCCCTCACCTGGCGGCGCCAGTGGTCACGGAGATGGAGCGCGTCATCGGCGCCTTGCAATGGGCGCTGCGTGAAATGGACCATCGCTACCAACTCTTCGCTGGAGCCGGCGCGCGTAACATCACCATTTACAACAAGAAGGCCATCCGCGAAGGCCAGCCCAAATTGCCCTACATCGTCATCATCATTGACGAACTTGCGGATCTCATGTTGACCGCGCCGGAAGATACCGAACGGGCGTTAGCGCGCCTGGCGCAAATGTCTCGCGCCACCGGTATCCACCTGATCCTGGCGACGCAGCGGCCATCAGTGGATGTCGTCACGGGCATCATCAAAGCCAATTTCCCGGCGCGTATCGCTTTCGCCGTGGCCTCGGCCACGGATAGCCGCGTCATTCTGGATATGGTGGGCGCAGAGCGTTTGCTGGGGCAAGGGGATATGCTTTTCCAACGGCCGGATGCGCCGGCCCCGGTGCGGATGCAAGGCTGTTTTGTCAGCGATACGGAACTGACCAAGCTGATTGATTACTGGAAAACGGCGCGTCGTTTCCACCGGATCACATCGGCCGATGCGCAACCCCGCTCGACGATCACAGCGTTGCCGACGGTGCTGGCGGAGGCCCAGGCGGATTTGGAGGCGGAATTGGCGGATGAGCGGCCGGCGGCGAGGGGAATTTCGGCCGAATCCGCTTCGCTGCCGCCGCCCCCGCCCCCTTCAGCCCCCTTCCAACAACCCCTGTGGGAACACCTGGCCGAGCAAGAACAGCGCGCCAAAGAGGCGGCCGACGGCGAAGACGAATTACTGCCTGAAGCGATGGAATACCTGCAACGGGTTAAGAAAGCCTCCACCTCCATGCTGCAACGCCGCTTCCGCATCGGCTACACGCGCGCGGCGCGCATGATGGATATTCTCGAAGAGCGCGGCATGATCGGCCCGCCCACCGGCACGAGCAAAGCGCGCGATGTGCTGGTCACCCACCTGACCGGCGCAGACCCCGCCGCCGACGACACGGACGACAATGCAGAGGCCGGTTAGCTTCTAACCGGCATTCATCACCCCTTTCCCTTTTGGCTATGGCGCATCTCACCGGACAGGCCCGCTCCCATTACGTTCAACAAATGTTCGCCCGCATTGCGCGCCGTTATGACGTGATGAATCGCCTGATGACGTTCGGGCAAGACCTCAAATGGCGGCGTTATGTGATTCAACAAGCGCATCTGCCGACGGGAGGCAAGTTGCTGGACATTGCCACCGGCACGGGCGATATTGCCTATGAGGGGCAGCGGCAGAGGCCGGACATTCAGGCGGTGGGAGGCGATTTTTGTATCGAGATGATGGCGATGGGGCAACGCTATCCCGAACGTCAGACCCTTCAGTGGGTCGGGGCGGATGCCTTGGCCCTGCCCTTTCCGCATGGGCTATTCGATGCCATCACTTCCGGGTTCCTGTTACGCAATGTGATTGACCTGCCGGCCGCCTTGCGTGAGCAGGTGCGCGTGACGCGCCCGGGCGGCCATATTGTGGCCCTGGATTCCAGCCCGCCCAAGCGCAACTGGTTGCGGCCTTTCATTCTGTTCCATCTTAATTATGTAATCCCGTTCCTGGGCTGGCTGGTGACGGGCGAGGCAGACGCCTATCGTTATTTGCCGAGCAGTACGCAGAAATTCATCGGCCCCGAGGCGTTGGCGGACGAGATGCGCGCCGCCGGGCTGGTGGACGTGGGCTACCGCTTATTCATGTTTGGGACGATTGGGGTACATTTCGGCCGAAAACCCCTCCCATCATCCCCAGAGTAAAATCTCCTAAGGATACGGCGTCGGCGGCGTCGGCGTATCCGTGATCAGTGCCGGCGTGGCCGTGACTGTCGGCGTCTCGCTCGGCGTCGCGGCCGGTGTGGCTGTCTCCGTCACCGCTTCTGTTGGCGTCGGTGTGGGTGTGGCTGACGCCGTTGGCGTCTCCGTTGGCGTCGGCGTTGGGGAAGGCGTCAGTGTCGGTGTGGTCGTTGGCTGTTCTAACGTTAGCAACACCCGCGCCTCCACCGCCACCGGATCGAAATCCGGCGTATAACGATTATCCGGACCGAATACCAGCAGCCGTATGGTCAACGGGCCGCCAGGCAACGCGCTCGTATCCCAAATCCCCAGGCGTCCCCCTTCGACAGGCAGGTTGACGCTATCGCTGATCAGCCCCCAACCTTGCGGATCATGACTCAACCCATACTGTAATTGATAGCTGCTAAAGTTCGGCGCGGTGGCGCGTCCGCCAATCTGCCAGAAACCGGGTTGTAACAGTTGATCGGTGAATGGCTCGGTGATGGCGGCGTGAGGGCGTTCCGTGTCGGGCGCGCAAGCCTCCCCCGGCGGCGGCGTTAACGGCCAGGCGATCTGGTGTTGTTGCAACCATTGCTGCCCTTGAGGTGTGGTTTGCAGCCAGCGTTCGACGCTTTCCTGGTAACGCGTCTGGGCTTCCGGCCGCCCGACAATCAGCAGATTGGCAAAGGTGGCCTGATAGACGGATTCCGGGCAAAACGCATTGGCAACACGATAGGTC
>JAYRVN010000251.1:0-12677 GCA_041918535.1 Chloroflexota bacterium | reverse complement strand
TGCGCCTGCAAGCGGCGCGCCGCCGTCACACTATTGCGCTCATAGCTCCAGTCCAGCGCGCTCTCGGCGGTGAGCGCCGTCTTTGCCAGCTTCGGATGAGCGGGCGTGGGCGTGGTGCCCCCCAGATAGAGATGGCGCACGCCCGCGCCGTCGCTGGTGCGGAAGATGGAGCCGACATTGAATACGCTGCGCAAGTTGTCCAACAATGCTGCCACGGGCGGGCCGGTGGGCGGCGGCGGTGGCGGCGCGATAGCTGATGTGTAGCTGAGCATCGCTTGCGTTGGCGCGCCGCAAGCTGGACAGACGGCCCCCCCGCGTTCGTGGGCGCTGACCGGGAAGCGGAAGGCGCAGGTGTCATTCTGACATTGGCGAATCGTGTGCTGCACAGCCACTCCTTGAAGTCGGCTCGCGTCCGGCGCAGGCTGACATTTGTATACGGCAGGGCCGTCATCCAATAAGGCAATTATACGGCAGCGGCCAACGACGGCTACTGTGACCAACGCGGCGGATGGTTGCCTAATACAGCGATTGACGCTCAGACAGGTCAGCGCGTCAACACGACGCCGGCTATTTGATCCGCACAACGGCCGCCTGTGGATATTAGCCGTCAGTTGGGGTACACTCACGTCCCAACAGGGGCTTGCTTCTGTCTGGCGCCCCGCGGTTTCTGAGGCGATTTAGGCATGGACGAACTCTCTGAAGACGCCGAAATGGCAGCCCGCGCCGCCCGCCGACGCGTGCGGGGCTTGGTGCGACCTTTTGCCGAACGGCTGATGACCGACACACGCCTGCGCGAGGCGTTAGCGGATGATCAAGCCCAACCGTTGCTGGCCTGGGCTGTGGCTCAGGTGGAGGCCCAAGCCGCTCTTGTGGCGGAGCACCCGGATGAAGCGGCGCAACAGGAGCTAGATGCTTACACCTTCCAACTGGGTCAGATGTTGCGCGCATTCAACCAGTTGATGGCCGGAAAGGAGTCGGCGGAGCAAGCTGCGCCGGAGGTGTATACTGAGCATTTCGACCAATGGCTGGCGGCAATGCAAGGGCTGGGTTTAGCCGGGGACACATTGCCGGAACGTCTGGCGGTTGTGAAGGCTGCCTACTCCGGCTTGGATAACCGGCAGCTTTTCGCTCAGCTTGTCGCCTTGCTACCGGGCGTTTCGGCCGAAACCGTGATGTTGCCCGCCGAGCCGCCGCGTGTCGCCTTATCCGAGCCGGCTATAGCCCCGGCTGAAGCTGTCTTTCCGCCGGAACCGCCGCTAACGCTCAGCGTTGCGCCGCCGGATTTGCCGGCCATGGCATGGTCGGCGTCGTCTGAGGAGCCGCCCACCCTGCCGCCCTTGGCCGAGGACTGGTCATTAACGACGGGCTGGTTGCCATCTGCGCCGAGTGAGACGCCGCCGCCCGCTCCCAAACGGACGCGGCGACGCCGGCGCGCTAAGCCGGGCGGCGATGTTCAGATAGAGTGACGGCAGCGATAACCCTGTCTTTGGCTTAATTGTTTGACGAGTGTCAGGAGCAACCTATGATCAACGTCCCGAGTAGTCATTATTATCTTGGCCGCCTGGTTGACCCGGCCCAGGGTCGCACCGGGGATCAACCCCTCTTTTATGATCAGAATGATTTGACGACGCATGCGGTGGTGGTTGGCATGACCGGTTCCGGCAAGACGGGCTTGTGTTTGAACTTGCTGGAGGAAGCCGCTCTGCAAAACATTCCGGCGCTGATGATTGATCCCAAAGGGGATATTACCAACGCGCTGTTGCACTTTCCCGATTTGTTGCCGTCTGATTTCCAGCCCTGGATCAATGCCGACGATGCGCAACGGACGGGGAAGAGTGTGGAGCAAGTTTCGGCCGAAACTGCCACCCTGTGGAAAAATGGTTTGGCCGACTGGGGTATTGACTCTGCCCGCATTCGCACGCTCAAAGAGTCCGTGCGTTTCGCTATTTATACCCCCGGCTCCGACGCCGGCATTCCCATCAGCATCCTCTCCTCCTTTGCCAAACCCACCATTCCCTGGGCAGGCAATGAGGAAATCCTGCGCGAACGCATCAGCAGCACCGTTACCGCCATCTTGGGCCTGATCGGTCTGACCAACTTGGACCCGGTACGCTCCCGCGAACACATTTTGCTCGCCAATATCTTCGAGTACGCCTGGAGTCATGGTCAGGATTTGACGCTCGATGAACTCATCATGCAGGCGCAAACGCCCCCGTTCCCGAAATTGGGCGTGTTTGATGTCAACCGCTTCTTCCCCGAAAAAGACCGCTTTGATCTAGCCATTGCGCTTAACAACATCCTGGCGGCCCCCACTTTTCAAAGCTGGATTCAGGGAGAAGCGCTGGATATTCAACGCCTGCTGTATACACCAGAAGGTCGGGCGCGCCACACCATTTTCTATATTGCGCACCTGAATGATGAAGAGCGCATGTTCTTTGTGACGCTGCTCTTCGGCACGGTCGAAACCTGGATGCGCACGCAAACAGGAACGGGATCGTTGCGCGCGCTGGTTTACTTCGATGAGATTTTCGGCTATATGCCGCCCACCGCCAACCCGCCTTCCAAGCAGTTGATGCTGCGCATGTTAAAGCAGGCGCGCGCGTTTGGTGTGGGGTTGGTGCTGGCTTCACAAAACCCGGTGGATATTGATTACAAGGGTTTGTCGAATGCCGGCACATGGTTCATTGGCAAACTCGGCACTGACCAGGACAAGCAACGTTTGCTCGACGGCCTGGAGAGTATCGCCGGAGGAACGTTGGATCGCCGCGATTATGATCGATTGATCTCCGCCTTGGGCAAGCGGGTTTTCTTGTTGCGTAATGTACACGAAAAACAGCCCGCCTTGTTTCAAACGCGTTGGGCCATGAATTACCTGGCCGGGCCGATGACGCGCACCCAGATCGGGCCGCTGAATGCGCTGGTTGGCGCTGAGAGTGCGCCGACAACCACACCGGCTGCGCCGGCAGCCGCGCCGGTGACGTCACCGGCGGCGACACCCGGTCGGTCGGCGGCGCCCCAGCCGGTTACTTCGGCTTTAGGCACAACAACGCGTCCGACGATCCCGTCAGCCATTGCCGAATATTTCTTGCCGAACAATTTGACCTTAAGTGAAGCGGCGGCGCGGGGAAGGCAGACAATTTCGGCCGAAACCCAATCCCTTGGTTTACTCTACCGCCCCGTCCTGCTGGCTCAAGCCGAAGCGCGCACCCTCAGCGCCAAATTCGGCGTCCAGAGCAGCATCACGCAGACCGCTTTCGTGCCTGAGCCTGACCCTCGCGGTCAGGCGCGTTGGGAAGAGTATATCGAGTCGGCCGTGTCCGAGCGCAGCCTGGAGAGCCGTCCCTTGCCCGCCGCCGTCTTTGCCGATCTGCCCGGCTCCTTGACCGACAGCAAAGCCCTCAACGCCCTGCAACGCGATTTTGTGGATTGGGTTTATCGCGCCACGAGCGTCACTATTCGCGCCAATGAAGGGCTCAAAGTGTACGCAGGGCCGGAAATCTCGGATAGCGAGTTCCAGCAACAGTGCCGCGCAGCGGCCCAGGCCAAAGAAAACGCGGAGAACGATAAAGTGGAAGCGGACTTCGCCAAAAAAATCGCCGCCCTGAGCGAAAAATTGACCCGCGAGAAACGGGAATTGGCGGAAGACGAAGAAAAATATCGGCAACGCAAGCGGGAAGAAGGGGTCAAAGCCGTGGAAACCATCATCGGCCTGTTCGGCAAGCGCCGATCCGGCCTCTCCAGCTCCATGTCCAAACGGCGCATGACCTCGGAAGCCAAATCCGATGTCGAAGAGTCTCAAACGACAATCGAACAATTGGAAGAGCAGATCAAACAACTCAAAGAAGAGCAGTCCGCCGCCGTGGCGGAAGTACGCGCGCGTTGGGCTGAGGCGGCGGCCAAAGTCAGCGAAGTGAAACTGACGCCGCTCAAGAAGGACATCGCGGTCAGCCTATTTGGGGTGGCCTGGTTTCCTTACCATGTCGTGCGCGTAGGCGGGCGTAACCTGGAGTTGCCCGCTTATGCCGCTGAAGGGTAAAATGGCGGTTG
The DNA here is from genome assembly GCA_041918535.1 of Chloroflexota bacterium. Lineage (GTDB taxonomy): Bacteria > Chloroflexota > Anaerolineae > Promineifilales > Promineifilaceae > DAOTXO01. The sequence continues at coordinate 8,630 of JAYRVN010000251.1, read as the reverse complement.
AGACTGAGCGCGGCTTGCCTGGTCCACTAAAGGCTGGCAAGCCGCCTTTGATCCTGGGGATGTCATGAAAGGCAAGGGTTTGTTAAGCGGCGTGGCGACTGTTCTCGCCATTATTTTCGTCTTGGTTCTGGGCGCTCTCGGCTATGATTTTGGCGGCCTGTTGCCGGCCTCGGATGCTGAAATAAGCCCGGTCGCCACGTTGCCTGTGCTCCCCACCCCCGGCCGTACCCCTCTGCCCACGCCGACCGCTATTCCGTCCTGGTACGACATCTACTTCACGGCCCCGACCTGCCCGCCGGAAGCTGCGCAGACGGGCGGGGTGGACGAGATTATCGCCGACGATATCCGAGCCGCCACCGAACGGGTGGATATCGCCAGTTTTGAGTTGAACTCACCGCCAATCGTGGATGCCCTGATCGAGTTGGAGAAACGCGGGTTGCCGGTGCGGGTGGTTACTGATTCCGACTATGCCAGCGACAGCGGCATCAATCGCCTGCGCCGTAATGGTATTAGTGTGGTGGAGGATAATCGCACTGATTTTATGCATGACAAGTTCATCATCATTGACAATATGTATGTATGGACCGGTTCGATGAACTTCATGCCCAATGATGTGTATTGCAATAACAACAATACGGTGAGGTTGGTTTCGGCCGAATTGGCCGACAACTATCGGGCAGAGATGGATGAGATGTTCATCCAACGCGCCTTCGGTCCCCGCTCTCCCAATAACACGCCCCGCAACAGTCTAGAGATCGCGGGTGTGCCGGTGGAGAACTACTTCGGGCCTGAACAAAAGATCGCCCCGATTATCGTTGCCAAAATCCAGTCAGCCCAACAAGAAATCCTCTTCATGGCCTTTTCCTTCACCCAAGAAGATATCGGCGAGGCCATGTTGACCCAGGCCGAAGCCGGGGTAACGGTGCGCGGCGTGTTTGAGACCGTCGGCTCGGACACCAGTTATAGCTACTACGGCGACATGCGCAACGCCGGCCTAGAGAACGTGACGGTGCGCCAGGACGGCAACCCGCGCATCATGCACCACAAAGTTATCATCATTGACCGCCGGATTACCATCTTTGGCTCCTACAACTTCAGCGCCAGCGCCAACGACAGCAACGATGAGAATGTTGTGATTGTCAACGACCCTGACTTCGCCGGCTACTATATCGAGGAGTTCGAACACGTTTGGAATGAGGCCAAACCGTAAGGCTGTGCCATTGAATCGGGGTTGGCGCGTGTGGCGGTGGATAAAGATTAGGTAAACGCCTCCGGCATTCACGCGCCATTCGGCGGTAAACCCACTACAATTCTACCCATGCAAGCCGCCGCGCCTGTCCCTTCCTCCACGCCGGAACCCAACGCCCCTTGGCGCGAACTGATCCGGGGGCTGGCCTGGTTTATGTTGGTCCCCTTGGTCACGCTGTTGGTGTTGACCGGGCTGTTCTACTGGAACATCACCAACTACCAAACCCAACATAACGACCGCATTTACACCGGCGTCAGCGCTCTCGGCGTTGATCTTGGCGAGCTAACCCAGGCCGAAGCCCACGCGCGTTTGGCTGCCGCCATCGAACAAGCTCAAGGACGCACCCTCACCTTCCTTGACCCGGCGAGCCAGACCACCTGGACCAAAACTCTGGGCGAATTGGGGGTGCGTTATGATGTGGATGGCGCTGTGGCGCAAGCCTTCCAGATAGGTCGCCAGGCGAGCTGGGAGAGTCAGGTGCGCGATCAGTTGCAAACTTGGTACTATGGACGCGCTGTCTCGCCGGGCATCACGATTGATGAAAGCGCCTTCAACCGGGTGGTTGAAGAATTGGCTGCCAGGGTCGATCGTCCGGCCGTAGATGCGGCTTTGCAGGTGGAGGGCAGCAACATCGGCTATACCACCGGTCAGGCCGGCCGACTGCTGGATAAAACCGACTTGTTCCAGCGACTCAGTCAGCAAGTCGCCACCTTGCAAAACGCGCAGATAAATTTGAATGTACGTGAGCTGCCGCCGCGTGTGATTGACACCAACGCGACCGCCACGGAAATCGAACAGATCATCGGCGCCCCCATCGAGTTTTACTTTGAAAGGCCTTTGGACGACATGGATATGCAGCGCATTACGTTGCCGCCGTCCAGGTTGATAGAATGGTTGCAGATCGAGTATGTCCAACAGCCTGATGGAACTGCCGGTCACACGGTGTCGCTGGATATGGCTGCCGCGCGCAGGTGGCTGGAGCAATTGGCTCCCCAAGTGGCGCGTGACCCGCAAAATGCGCGCTTCTATTTCGATGATTACACCCAAGAACTCGTATTGATTGAACCCCATGTCAATGGGCGTGAACTCGATGTGGACGCTACGCTACAACTTCTAGCCGCCCAAGTCAGAACGCCTAACCGTAGCGTCCCCTTGATCGTGCGGGACATTGTGCCGGTGGTGAACGCCAGCGCCACCGCCGCCGATTTGGGCATCACGACGTTAGTTACTTATGCCACCACCTGGTTCTATGGCTCGCCGCCGGAACGCATGAAGAACATCGCGCGCGCCTCGGCCCAATTCTATGGAATTGTGATTGCGCCAGGCGAGGTTTTCTCCTTCAACAAGTATCTAGGCGAAATTAGCGAAGAGATGGGCTATGAGCGCGGCTTGATCATTGCCAACGGTCGGACGATTGAAGGGGTGGGCGGCGGCGTTTGTCAGGTCAGCACCACCCTCTTTCAAGCCGCTTTTTGGGGCGGGTATGATATTGGTGAGCGCACTCAACACGCTTACCGGGTGCATTATTATGAGAATGATTTGGAGGGGCGCGGCGGCCCAGGCATGGACGCTACCATTTACTCGCCGATTGTGGACCTTTCCTTTGTTAACAACACGGATCATTACCTGCTGATCGAGAATTACTTCAATCAGGCGGCCCAATCCCTGACATTCAAGTTCTATAGCACCGATATCGGCCGAACCGTTGAGCGCGATGTCACCATCCAGAATGAAACCCCATCTAAGCCGGATGTGTATGAGGTGAACCCCAAGCTGGGGCCGGGCGAATATAAACAGGTTGACTGGGCCGTAGGTGGCGCAGACGTCATCATTCATCGCATCGTTTATAATCGCTGGGGTGGCCTACGCGATGAGGATTATTTCATCAGCCATTACATCCCCTGGGCCAACGTGTACGAATACGGCCCTGGCACTTTCTTGCCCGACGAAACCCCCTCCGGCGGTTAATTGCCCGGCTGATCGGCGCTTATCAGCCTCTCTTTCCCGGCGCTTTGGCCGTGACGCCAGAACGCGAAACAACCTCGTTCTTTAAACCTCGCCTGGCGCCGCTGCTTGAGAGTCGCCTTTGAAACCTATGCCCGGATTGGCGCAACCGTTATCAATCGCCTACAATCCAAATAGACACGAATGTAAGCACACGAGGTGATGTATGCGCCTGGGATTGATGTTGGGGTATGCTGCGCGGCGGGTTGAGTTGCCTATGGACTTGATCCAAGCGGCCGAAAGCTTGGGAGTCTACGCCATTTGGACAGCCGAAGCGTATGGCTCGGATGCTGTTACCCCGTTGGCCTGGATCGGAGCGCAAACGCAACGCCTTAAGCTGGGCACAGCCATCATGCAAATGTCAGGTCGCACGCCGGCTAACACAGCCATGACGGCCATGACGCTCAACCAGCTTTCGGGCGGTCGCTTTCTGTTGGGCCTGGGTTTATCCGGGCCGCAAGTGGTAGAAGGTTGGCACGGCCAGAGTTACGCCCGGCCTCTCGTGCGCACACGCGAATATGTGGAGATTGTGCGCGCTATTTTCCGGCGCGAAGAGCGGCTGATGTACACGGGACAATGGTATCAGGTTCCGTATCAGGGTGCGGATGCCACCGGTTTGGGCAAGCCCTTGAAAAGCACTTTGGAAGCGCAGCCGGATATTCCCATTTACCTGGCGGCTATCGGTCCGCAGAATGTGCGTCTGGCGGCAGAGATTGCCGACGGCTGGCTGCCTATTTTCTTCTCCCCACAACGTTACGCAGATGTCTTTAAGCCGGCCATTAATGAAGGGCTGGCGCGCGCCGGGAAGAGTCTGGCCCAATTCGACATTGCGCCGACGGTGAACGTGGTGGTGAATGACAATCTGGACATTGCCTACAATATGTTGCGCCCGTTTTTGGCCTTGTATATCGGCGGGATGGGTGCGAAGGGGCGCAATTTCTATCACGATCTGGCGACACGCTATGGCTATGGCGAAGCGGCCGACACGATCCAGGACCTCTATCTTTCCGGCCGCCAGCCGGAGGCAATGATGGCTGTGCCGGCCGCCCTGATTGACGAAGTGGCGCTGGTGGGCTCGAAAGAACGTATCAAGGAACGCCTGGCGCTATGGCAGGCAGCGCCTGTGACGACGTTGAACCTGACTGTCTTCGATGTTGAGAGCCTGCGGACGTTGGTGGAGTTGTTAAGTTAATGGCAAATGCATCTAAAAAACGGCTGGTTGCGGCCGAGAAAGGCGAGCGCGTCGAGCGGCGGCGGCGGGGCGATCCGGTGGCTGATTTGCAGCCGTATGCGGAGCACGAAGCCGAGACGCGGCTGGGGATGACGCCGCTGGCGGTGGGCTGGCTGGATCGCCGCCGGGCGTTCCCTACTGGGCCGACCAGTTTGAATTTTCGGCTGCGGTTGTGGGGCTTTTGCCGGGAACCCTTTGTTGTGGGCCAGACGGGGGCTGTGCAGCCTTGCCCTGTGTGTGGACAGATTGTGCAGACTGTGGGCGGTGGAGAAACGCTGGTATTGGGTTCGGCCGAAATTCGCGTCATTGGGGACACCGATATTTACGCAGCGCCCAACCTCATCTACCACTACGTCGTCGAACACCAATACCGCCCGCCGGACGAATTCATTCAGGCTGTTCTGACAGGCCCGTCTCCCGATTCGGCCGAACACCGCGCCTTTATCCGGGTCTTGCGTTAAGTAAACTCCAGGCTCAACCCCGCCCTTCCCCGTAACCCGGCGCGGAGCGGAAGCGAACCTGAAAGGTTAACCGCATGAAAATCAGCGCACTTCAAAGACTATTCTTGGTCGCCGTACTCTTCGGCTTGACCTTTTGGCTATTTCGCAGCGCCGCGCAAACACAACCGGTCTGGATGAGCAACGTCAACACGGAAGACACCTGCGCCTTCGAGACCATACCGCGCGCCATCGTAGCCGGCGACAGCTACACCTACTACATGTGGCTCAACAACATCCACACCGATGCCTTTAACGGCTTTAGCTATCCTGAATTCACCGCTCTGGGCAATGGCGATTTTGAAACCGGTTACTCTATCCCCGGATCGCAAGCCAAGCAATGGGCAGACACCGCTAACTACCCTTATTTGAACAACTTGCTCAACGAGATCAATGCCCACCCTACCGTAGACATCATCTATCTATCCCTGGGCATCAACGATTTCGTCGTCCCCGGCAAAGATGAGGGCGGCTGGTACAACGGCATGCCGCCTGAGGATGAAGAGGCCGCCTTTGCCATTATGCGCGCCAATATCATCACCGTCATCAACGCCATCCAGGCCACGCGTCCCGATATGCACATTTTGTTGGGCGGCTACGACTATATCAATATGTTTGAAACCGGCGCGACCGGCAAGGCTATCTGGGTCAAACTGCTGTATCCCACCACCTGGCAGGTCAACGATGCCATGGCGCGCCTGGAAGTAAGACGTATCAGCGATATTGTGTTGCCGGAGGGCATTGCCTACACCCAGTTAATGGGCGTGAATCATCACACATTTGGTTATGATGGCACACAAGGCGAGCCTTTCCCCGCCGGTTCCCGGCCGTTGCCCGGTCAGATCCCGCCCGACTACTCGCCGTTGCCGGGCGGCGATATTGACTACCCAACCAACCTTGTGGGCATGCGTGATCTGGACAATGGGGAGGGCAAAGACCCGGTGCATCCAAACGCCGCCGCCTTCAAGGCGCAACTACAGATGCAGGAAGCCTACTATTTCTCGTTCTTCCACACCGAGACGCCTGATATTACGTTGCGGTCTTTGGGCGACCTGGTGGATGGATATGTGCGTTCCGACGGCGGTCGTAGCTACACGGGCATCACCATGGGCGATAGCACTTCGATGCTGGATTATCGCGGTCTGATGACGTTCGACCTGCAAGCTATTCCGCCAGGTTCGACCATTACCGCTGCCACGCTCTTTTTGCGTCGGGAGACCGGGGCAGGCACAAGCCCCTTTGATCTACCCCAGTTAGGCGATCCTCGGGTTGACATCAAGACGGGCACTTTTGGCGCGCCGGAGATTGAAGCCAGCGACTATGCCGCGCCCGCCGATGTCGTCAGCGGGGGATGTTTTCATGGAGCGGCGCGAGATGACCAGAATTTGTTGCGCATCATTTTCACGCAAGCAGGGCGGGCCGCCTTGAATGTCGGCGGGTTGACTCAGATGCGGGTGTATTTCCCCAATAGGGACCCCAACCCGAACGCCGTGCGTTTCTATGATGGCGACGCGAGTACGAGCTTTAGGCCCTATTTGGAAATCAATTATACCTTGCCGGAGCATACGCCGACGCCCACCCCGCCGGTTACGCCTACCCCGACGCCTTCGCCGACGCCACGGCCGGGTTATTGGGGCTTTCTGCCGGCGATTTTGCATTCGGATGGTTTTGCCGGCGCGCGACCGGAGCGCCGTTAGGTTAGAAAGGTGGGAAGGCGGTCGGGGAAAATTTTCGGCCGAATCTTCCCCCGCTTGATTCTCCCAGTGGTTTGACCATGACTCCCGACCCCCACGCCCCGCGCCCTCCCCGGTCTGCATCGCCGTCGTTCGAACACGTCCCCCTCAACGACATAGAACTCGACGATACGGCCTGGTACGCGCGCCACCAACCGGCCGATATTCGGGGGCATGAGCCGCTCGTAGCCGCCTTCATTCGCGAGCTGGCCTCCCCGGATATACCCCTCACGGACAAACGCTTCCACCGTCAGATGAGGCAATACCGGCAGCTTGGGTTACCCAGCCTGACCAAGCACCAACTCCTGCACGCCTACCGCGATCTGTGCCGGCAAGATTACCTGATCTACGACCCGGCGGTGATCACGCGCCTGCAAATCAAGCCCACCCGCAGCCAGGCCGGCGTAGCCGTCGTCACCGTCCTCACCAAGCCCTATCCCTGCCCCGGCCAATGTATCTTCTGCCCGACAGATGTACGTATGCCCAAAAGTTACTTGCGCGATGAGCCGGGCGCCCAACGCGCCGAGCGCCTCAACTTCGATCCCTACGCACAAACAGCCCAACGATTGGAAGCGCTGGAAAACATCGGACATCCCACCGACAAGATCGAACTGCTCATCCTTGGCGGAACCTGGTCTAGCTATCGCCGCGATTACCAGGCCTGGTTCATTAAACGCTGTTTCGACGCCCTCAACCAGATAGAAGCCCACGATCTGACCGAAGCCCAGACCCTCAACGTCCACGCCGAGCGGCGCAATGTCGGCTTGGTCATTGAGACGCGCCCCGACCACATCAACGCCGATGAACTGCGCTGGCTACGCTCATTGGGTGTGACCAAAGTGCAAATCGGCATCCAAAGCCTGGATGATCGGGTGTTGACGCTCAACCAACGCGGCCACACCGTTCAGGCCACGCGTGAGGCCTTTCGCCTGCTGCGGTTGGCGGGCTTCAAAATCCACGGTCACTGGATGCCCAACCTGCTCGGCGCGACGCCGGAGAGTGATGTGGCCGACTATGCGCGCTTGTGGGATGATCCGGCCATCCGGCCCGATGAGCTAAAAATATATCCCTGCATGTTGTTGGAAAACGCCGACCTGTATGCCTTCTGGCAGCGCGGAGAATACCAGCCCTACACCGAAGAGCAAGTTGTGGATATTGTGGCGCGGTGTAAACTACAGACCCCGCGTTACGCCCGTCTGACACGGGTCGTGCGCGATATTCCCACGACGAATGTCGTGGCCGGGTTCACCAAGGCTAATTTGCGACAGGTGGCGCAAGCGCGCTTGCAGGCGCAAGGGCTACGCTGCCGCTGCATCCGCTGCCGGGAAATCCGCCGCGCCGCTGTGCCTGAGCAAGAACTGGCGCTGCACCGGTTAACCTATGCCACGGACGCCACCACCGAACAGTTTGTCAGTTACGATACCGCCGATGATCGGTTGGCGGGTTTCTTGCGCCTGTCGTTGCCCTCGCCGGGAGTGACTTTGCCGTTGCCGGAACTGGCCGGCCACGCCATGATCCGGGAGGTGCATATCTACGGGCCGGCGCTGCCGCTAGGACAGGAGAATCAGGGAGAGGCGCAACATCGCGGCCTGGGTGCGCGGTTGATTGATGAGGCTTGTCGTCTGGCGCGGGAAGCGGGCTATACTCGCCTGGCGGTGATCAGCGCCGTGGGCACACAGGCGTATTATGCCCGGCATGGATTCGTTTCAGACGGCCTGTATATGACGCGGGCGTTGTGAGAACGACGGCGGCAGGCGTAAGCGGGGATTATGTTGGAGCTATTTGTGTATCAGATCAATCTGGGCGGGCAGACGATGGCGGCGTTGTCTTTTCTGACGCCGAACGAGGTGGAACAGTACGGCTTGCCGGCTGAGGCTGTGCTGGGGGAGGTGGATGCGAATCGGCCGAATATGACG
>JAYRVN010000250.1:0-3454 GCA_041918535.1 Chloroflexota bacterium | reverse complement strand
TGGTTGCCCAGGCCGCCCCAGCGCGAGAAGATAACCGGCCGCCGCTGTCCATCGCGCCCCAAGTCATAAAAATGCAGGTGATTGAGCCACCACAACGGGTCTAGGCCCGTCAACCGGCTGAGCGCGCCTTGCTGCCAATCAATCCACCAAAAATCTGCGCCCCGCGCCTCTTCGGGATGGTGCAATACCTCAAAGTACGCCGTGGCAAAGGCGGGATCAGCCAGATCGAAAGGCACGGGCGCGCGCGTAACCGGGTCCAGACCCAGGCGGCGCGCCATCTCCGGGTAAGCAGCTTCGTGCGGGTGCACGCCGGAGGCGGGGTGCAAGTTCAACGCCGTGCGCAATCCCTGGGCGTGCAACCCGGCGATAAAGGCGTCGGGGTCGGGGAAGAGGTCGCGGTTCCAGGTGTAGCCGGTCCAGCCGGAGGTATGCGGGTTCTGGACGATGTGCCAATCCATATCCACAATACACACGGCCAGGGGGATTTGATGGGCGCGGAACGCTTGCATCAGCTCGGTTAGCTCGGTCTGGGTGTATTCCCAGTAACGGCTCCACCAGTTGCCGAGCATCCAGCGGGGAATGAGCGGCACAGCGCCGGCTATGCGCCGGAAATCGCGTAAGGCGGCGGCATAGTCGTGGGCGTGGCCGAAGAAGTAGAGGTCGAGGGCTTCCGGCGGCGCGGCGCGTTTTTCCAGCCAGCCGGCATCGTTAAACACGAGCGAGCGCGAATCATTGACCACCACCCAACCATCGCGGGACAACAAACCGGGTTCCAGACGCGTGGCGCCGCTGACCTGATCGAGGGTGCGCGTAGTACCGAGCAGATTGCCGTCGGCGGAGTCGCCATAATGCCAGGTTAGGCCGGGTTGTTTGAGGGTGATGGAGAGATTTTCGGCCGAAAATCCCTCCCCTTGCCCCCTATACTCCAGGCGCAAATAAGGCGTCTCGATGGCCAAAGCCCCTTCGGTCTGATTCAAGCTAAACTCAGGCCGCGGCTGCTCCCGAAACCAAAACGCCTGACTCGGCCGATCCTCAAACTCAGCCGTCGGACTATACTCCAACCGGATCAACCGCTCCGTCAACACAGTGAAACGCGCCGACGGCCCACGCACCACCGCCTGCGGATTGGCCGTCGGTCGCCACTCAGGCCGCCAATAATCCGGTATGCTCATCTTGAACTTCCTTCACCGCGAGGCGCCAATGCCGGGAACAGGCCGCCCCCGGCTTCACCATGTCACCCGAACCAGCCGCGCTCAATTGACGCCGGCAATGTACTCTTCCATCTTCTGCCGCGCCACATCATCCGTATATTGTTCCGGCGGCGTTTTCATGAAGTAGGATGACGGCGCATACAACGCCCCGCCAATGCCGCGATCCAGGGCCAGTTTAGCGCAGCGCACGGCATCAATGATGACGCCGGCCGAGTTGGGCGAGTCCCAGACTTCCAGTTTCAATTCCAGATTTAAGGGCACATCGCCAAAGGCCCGCCCTTCCATGCGAATGTGACACCACTTGCGGTCGGTCAACCACGGCACATAGTCGCTGGGGCCGACATGGACGTTTTCCGGATCCAACTTGTAGGGCAACTGGCTGGTGACGGCGTTCGTCTTGGAAATTTTCTTCGATTCTAGCCGTTCGCGCTCCAGCATATTGTAAAAATCCATGTTGCCGCCGAAGTTAAGCTGATAGGTGCGATCCAGATGAACCCCTCGGTCTTTGAACAGGTTGGTCAGCACCCGGTGCGTGATGGTCGCGCCAACCTGGCTCTTCACATCGTCGCCGATGATGGGCAGGCCGCGCTCGGCAAAGCGTTGCCGCCAATATTCGGAGCTGGCAATGAAGACCGGGATGCCGTTGACAAAGGCGCAACCCGCCTCTAAGACCTGTTCCACATACCACTTGGTCGCCATTTCTGAGCCGACCGGCAGGTAATTGACCACCACATCGGTGCCGGTGTCCTTGAGGATTTTGACGATGTTGGCCGTGGGGCCGGGCGCTTTTTGCACGACCGTGCTGACATATTTGCCCAGGCCATCATGGGTCATGCCTCGATCCACGCGCACGCCCAGGTGGGGCACCTCGGCGAATTTGATGGTGTTATTAGGGAAGGCGGCAATGGCTTCACTCAAGTCCAAACCGACTTTGCCCACGACCACATCGAAAGCGGCCGAAAACTCAATATCGCGCACATGATAGCCGCCCAACGTGGCGTGCATCAAGCCTGGAATCTCGGCGTCATCCGGCGCGTCGCGATAATATTCCAGCCCCTGCACCAATGAGCTGGCGCAGTTGCCCACGCCAATGATAGCCACTCGCACTTTCTTACCGTTTGCAGACATAACCGTGGTCTCCTCGATGCCGATCGCACGCGGGATTCGCCCAGCGATTCGGCCGAACTGTCTTGATCATCATCCCATTATACTTACTACTTGCCGCCTTTGACGAACGGCGCGGCGCGCCGCATGCCGGCGTCCGTCGGCCCGCCCCCTCAACTGTTGCGCCAAGCCGAAGCCAGGCCCCAGGGGTCAAATGGCCGCTCTTCAGTCGCAGCGGCGGCGGCAGACGGCGAGGCGCCGCTGCCGCGCAACGTCTCCACAGCCGCCACCGCTAGAAGAAGCGCCAGATCGGGGCTTTGGTCGGGTTGCCAGACGGGAAAGACTTCTTGAAGATAGCTGGTGGGTGTGTCGCCGCGCAGAAAGCGTTCTTCGGTGAGAATGCTCAAAAGATAAGGCAGGTTGGTGGTCACGCCCAGCACCACCGTCTCGCGCAAGGCCCGCGCCATCTTGCGGATAGCTTCGGCGCGATCCTGCCCGCAGGTGATGATCTTCGCCAGCATCGGGTCGTAATAAGGCGTGACATGGCTGCCGACCTCGATGCCGTCATCCACGCGCACCCCCGGCCCGGCCGGCGGCGTATAGGCCGTGATCTGGCCGATGGAAGGTAGAAAGTTCATGGCGGGGTCTTCGGCGTAGAGACGACATTCCAGAGCGTGGCCGCGCTGACTGAGGTCAGCCTGGGTGAAAGCAAGCGGTTCGCCGGCAGCGATGCGAATTTGCCAGGCGGCAATGTCCACGCCGGTGACCCATTCACTGATGGGGTGTTCCACTTGCAGGCGGGTGTTCATTTCCAGCAAATAAAATTCATCGGGGCCGGTGACCATGAATTCGATGGTGCCGGCGCTGGTATAGGCAACGGCCTGGGCCAGGCGGCGCGCGGCGTCACAAATGCGGGCGCGCAAGGCGTGACTAAGGCAAGGGGCCGGCGTTTCTTCGATAATTTTCTGGTGGCGGCGCTGGACAGAACACTCCCGCTCAAATAAATGCACAATGTGGCCGTGGTGGTCGCCCAGGATTTGCACTTCGACATGGTGGAGGGCGGTGAAGTATTTTTCCAGCAAGATGTGGTCATCGCCAAAGGAAGAGAGGGCTTCGCCGCGGGCGGCTTGTAGGGCGTC
>JAYRVN010000249.1:0-4030 GCA_041918535.1 Chloroflexota bacterium | reverse complement strand
GGCTTGTTCGAGATCGGCCGGCCGGCCGGCCGCCCAATAGCGTCTCAGGTAGATGCCGCCTGCGTCGTTCAACACAGCCAATTGAAAGCGCTCATCTTGCGCCGGGAAAGCGGCATCCCGTCGAATGGCTTCCCAGGCCGCCAGGGCTTCATCCAGCGCAGCTACGCCCCCACCTTGTTGATAGTGCGCCAGAGCGGCCTGCGCCCGCTGGATCAAAGCCGTGTATGGCGCGGGCAAGGCCGGGCCGGCCTGTCCCTGATTGGTCAACTCGACAAAGGCGGCCGCAACGCCCACTTCCCGGCTGCGCCGCAGCAATTGTGCGTGTTGTCGAAACATGTCGGCGATATTGGCGCGGCCCTGCGCTTCGGCGGCAGCCATGCCTTGCGTCAGCATCTGTTCCACCTCATCGCTCAGCAATTCCGGGTGGCCCTCCAGATATTCCCGGCTGCTCCCCCAATCCGGCGTTTGGAGCCAGGCGTCAAGCGTTGTAGCAACACCCATGCTGCGCGTCAGCGCCTGGGGATTTGCCGCCTGGGCGGCCAGTTGTGCGCGCTGTTCCGGCGTCAGGTCGTGCAGTTGTTCGGCGGCCTGGGCCAGGGCCTGTTCCAATTCGGCGCGCTGCTCCGGCGTCAAATCGGTCAACAATTCAGCCAATTCGGTAGAAGCTACCTGGGTCGCATATAATTGGGCATAAGCTGCGGTGACGCCTTGCTGCCGCGCTTGTTGCAACAAGGTGCGGTGCAGTTGGAAGTTGCGTGCGGCGTCGGCGTCCTGAGCTTGAGTGGCGACTATCAATTGGTCCAGGAAGGCTTCGGCCGCTTCGCTCAGCAAGGCCGGGTGCGCCGTCAAATAGGCCTGGCTTGCTTCCCAGGTGGGCGTGTCCAGCCAGGCTTGCAGCGGCTCGGCCAATTCGGCCAACGCTTGCAGTTGGGCCTGTTCCTCCGGCGTCAGGGCCTCGGCCAACATCTGCGCCTGGCCTTGGGCCTGTTCCAGCTCAGCAAAGGCCACGTCAAGGCCCGCTTCCCGGCAACGTTGCAACAGATTTCGGTGCAGGGTTAGAATTTGCACTGCCTGTGGGTCTGCCTGGTATTGCGCCAGCAGCGCGGCCAGTTCTTCGTCAGCTGCGTCGCTGAGAAGCAGGTTGGCGTGGGCGGCGACGATTTGCCGGCTTTCTCCCCATGAATCGGCGTTGATGAATTCCAGTAGTTTGGCCCGCGCGTCGGCGCGATCAGGTGGTGTGGTGGTCATGCGGCTTAATCCTTCTCATCATTTTCCCCAGTCACTTGCCCGGTGTGGCTCCATTGTAGCTGATTCTGCCTTGTTGGGTAGTCAAGTTGTGGCGTCGCCGGGCGTTGGCGGCGCGGCAGCCAGAGTTCGGCCGCGCCATCCCAGGCTTATTGAATAGGATAGATCGGGGGCGGCAAATGCCCCCCCACTTTTTATGGGGAAAACACAAGACGACACACGCCTGAGAAGAGTCTAGCATTGGGAAGGGGTCGGTAGATGTTTATCGTCCGGGCGTGGGCGGTCTTGCTTGTCTATAGCTCCAGCAAGATGCGCAGGCGATCTTCGACGAGGCGTAGCGTCGCCGGCGACACGGCCCCCCAGGCGGCTGAACCCAGGCGATCCCGGCTGATCGAGCGCAGACTGTCACACAGGATGAAGCTGCGCGCCGCCACGCCGCCCTCCGGCGGCTCAATCGGCACATGCAGGGGAATGCGCCGGTCGGTGCGGGTTAACGGCAGGACGAAGACCAGCCCGGCCGGCCCCTGGTTGAACACATCAGTAGAAACGATCAATACCGGACGTTGGCCGGCTTGCTCGTGGCCGCGAATGGGGTTGAGATCGGCTGTCCAGATTTCGCCGCGATGGGGTAGAGGGGACACGTTACACCTCCTCCAGCCCGTCTGCCAGCGTGTTATCCCAGGCGGCGCGCTCGCGCTCCAGTTCGGCCCAGGCGTCCGCATGGGCGCGCAGGGCGGCGTAGGCGGCGTTCGCGGCTGCCAGCAGACGTTGGCGACGATATTGCTCCAGGGCTTCCGCCAAAACTGATTGCATGGAGCCGTCGGTTTGGCGCGCTAATTCCTGGAGTAGTTGCCGGGTTTGCACGGTTACGCGGATGGTTGTGGTAGTCATCATTTGGCCCTTTGTCTACATGTTTATCTACAGTAATGTAGCGCCTTTAGACGTGGGTGTCAAGCGACGCGGATATTGTCGTCACGGGCAGTCGCTGGCAAAAGAAGGCGGCAGAGCGCCGTTAGAAAAGGCGGCGACCGGCGCTGGCGGTGGTATACTTGGAAGCATGACGCTCATCCCGTGTACGATCGGCATTGCGGCGCACAATGAGGAGGCCAATATCGGCCGCTTGCTCCAGCGCTTGCAAGCCCAACAGTTGACCGTTGTGGCTCCCAGCGAAATCCTGGTCGTCTCCAGCGGCAGCACCGACCGCACCGACGCCATCGTGCGCGAGTGGCTGACGCGCGAGCCGCGTCTGCAACTGCTGCTGCAACCCCGGCGCGAAGGTAAAGCCTCGGCCATCAACCTCATCTTGCGCCAGGCGCGTGAACGCGTGGTGATTATCTCCAGCGCCGACCTGCTGCCCGAAGTGGACGCCATCGAGAAGCTGGTGGCCCCTTTCGCCGACCCCGAAGTGGGCATGACGAGTTGCCGCCCCGTGCCGGTGGATGATCCTGACACCTTCATGGGCTTTTGCACCCATCTGTTGTGGAATTTGCATCACCAGATCAATCTGCGCAGCTTTAAGGCGGGCGAAATGATCGCCTTCCGCAAGATTTTTGAGCGCATCCCGTATAAGACTTCGGTGGACGAGGCCAGCATCGAGCCGGTCATTCGCGGCCAGGGGTATGGGGTGCGCTATGTGCCGGATGCCATCGTGTATAATAAAGGGCCGGCCACGGTGGCTGATTTTCTACGCCAGCGCCGGCGCATCTATGCCGGTCATCTGGATGTGGAGCAGTTGTTGGGCTATTCGGTCAGCACGATGAGCGGCCTCAAAATTCTGGGGTTGCTGCTGCGCCAACTGGACTGGCGGCCGAGGCGGTTCGTGTGGACGTGGGGCGTGGTGGCTCTGGAAGCGTATGGGCGTTATCTGGGCCGGCGCGACTACCGCCGCCGCCGCGACCATAGCGTGTGGGACATTGCCGCCAGCACCAAGCGCTTGTCGGGGACGGATGGCGATGAATGATAAAGGTGATGAGGTGGCGCGGTGAGGACACCGGCCACAGCTATTCGGAAGGTGGCGCGGTGAGGACACCGGCCACAGCCAAAGAAAACTACAGTTAAAGACGAATTCTATGCGTTCCATGCTCAGCGTTCTTGCGCGCATTCCGTTGTTTCAGGCTTACCGGCGTTTTGGCCGGCCGCGCCAGTTGCCGTTAAACATTACCCTCTCGCCGTCGCCCAAGTGCAATTCGCGTTGCCTGACGTGTAACATCTGGATGAAGCGCGAGAACGAATTGACGCTGGCGGAGTGGGATAAGGTGCTGGCGTCATTGGGCACAGCGCCGTATTGGTTTACCATCAGCGGCGGCGAACCGCTGATGTTCCCCGGCATTGTGGAGTTGACGCAACTGGTCTATCGTCATTGCCGGCCGGGCATCATCAACATTCCCACCAACGGCATTCTCAAGAGCGGGCCGGAACGCGTGCGGCGCATCCTGGAAAGCTGCCCCGATTCACAACTGATCATCAATTTGTCGCTGGATGGGGTGGGTGAGAAGCATGATTTCATCCGGGGGGTGATGGGCAACTTCGAGAAGTTTGAGGAGCGCCTGGGGCAATATGGCGCGCTGCGGGAGGAGTTCCCTAATTTCACCGTCGGTATCCATTCCGTCATCTCCGTTTTCAATGTGCAAGACATCGGCGAGTTGATCGCCTACGCCGAACGCTCACGGGCGGATCAGTTCATCACGGAGATCGCTGAGCCGCGCATTGAGTTGGACACGGTGGGGCTGCCGATTACGCCCAGCCCGGCGCAATACACGCAGGCGATTGACCAACTCAGCGCCGC